>NZ_JBLIXL010000045.1:0-3798 GCF_047525455.1 Marinomonas phycocola | reverse complement strand
GTGGTAATGAAAATTTAAACATCTGAGATTCCTTTTAAACGTTTCTTTATCTTTATTCTGAAGTTATTGTATTGGTATATCGAATTTCGATAGCGAAATGCCATCCAGATGACTCGTCACCCTTAAGGTTAAAGGTGGAACCATAGTTGCTGCCGTTTTACCGCAACTTGATTTTTAAGATTGCCTCAATTGAGTGTCTTTTACCGTCATACAGAAAGTCACTGACAACAGAGAGTTGTGTTTGTTTAATCGTAGTTACAGGGTCTAATGGACTGGCTTTTAATAGATGCCCAGTGGTATTGCGTATTGCGTAATCTGTGCCGTAAGCAATAAACATGCCTGCATGTATTTCCCGAGTTTGTTTCTTATTGTAGAAACATTTCATTTCTATTTTATGAAGCTCTCCAGGTTGGGCAACAAATACAATAGGGCTGGTCGTACAAGTGTTTTTTCTGGAGCTTAGCTTTATATTGCTCAACTCAATTAGAACGCCCTTACCTGTCGGACTATTTGCAACGGAATTGGCAGAATCTAACTCATTGGATATTTTATATAAGTATTCCCTTAGGTTTATAAGGTTGTAATGCGTTTTTTTCTCTCCGGACATGCCGAAATAAGGCTTGACTATGCTTTTCCCTGTCAATAAATACGCTATCGGCCCAAAACTTTCAGCGTTCTTTTTATCAGTCTTGAAAATTTGCTTTACTTCGCTCTCTGGCATAGCTAAAACCAGTTCTTTATCTTTAGGGGATAATCTTTCGATGTTCAATTGTGCTTTAATTGGTTGGGCCATAAGATCCGAAGATCCAATTAATAGTAAGGCCGAAAATATTTTAAATTTGTAGGGATGCTGCATATTAAATCCTTTTTTCTTATCCTACATCATATAATTAATTATTGTTTTGTTTGTTTTATATTCGGCCATTAACAGCAATATTTGAGTTCTACTTTATCAGGAAAGCCCTCTCAACTTCACAGCTACCTGTACACGTCATCGTGATTTCCAATATCAATAAGGATTATTGTACCGTCTTCCTTAATACGTAACGATAGCAACACTCGATAACTCATGTTTATCGAAATAGAATGAAGATTCTTTGATTCTATCGCATGGAGCCTTAGGGAGGGATGACTTGGGTTCAAGACCAACAACTTAAGTGTTTTCTCATACTGTTTGATGAGATTAGGATGTTTCTTAAAGAACTTTTTTGCTCTTCGTAGATAGCTATCTGTAACGACCAGTTTAATCATTCGAGAGATCTCGAATGTGATCATCAATACTGTCTAGCACTTCAAATCGGCCAGTTTGCAAATCGTCTTCGGTTTCTTTTAGCGCTTTATCCAACTGCCATTCTCTAAATTCGTCATACTCACTGACACTGGTCACAACATAAGCACAACGGCCACGAACCGTAATCGTGGCAACCGAATCAGAAGACAGCGCCTCTTCGATCGCTTGCGCACCTCGTGTTTTTAGCTCATTCGCTGAAATATTCATCACACCCTCTATCGAACCATATACAGTACTTTTAATCATACCTTAAAGCATATATAAACGATATGTTTATATATGCTTTTTCTGAAAGGGGGGATCTTGTTATTACTTTTCCGCCTTAAAAACTATGAATTGCATACTTTTTTTAATGCTTTCCTGGCTTTAAACGCTGGACTTTTACTCGCGGCAATCTGTATCGGTTCACCTGTTTTAGGGTTACGACCTGTTCGAGCGGCACGCTCAGTCACTTTGAACGTTCCAAAACCGGCATGCTTCAAATCAATTGAACAGTTGGAGAGCAATTCACGCCTCAAATTAGGTGTTCATAAACGAAGACCAGTAAAATAATAGTGCTCTGATAAGAGCTCACATTTTATTAATCAACCAGAGTTTACTTATGCCAAGGCACCTCTCTCCAGAACAGCAGCAACACCTCGTTGCAGTTCAATGGTTGAGAACTTCAATAGCCGACTACGCCCTTATCTAGAACCACGTAAACAAGTGACTCAGAAGAGTTTGGATCCGATCCGCTTTTACTTAAATCCCCAAGTCTTCCTCCGCAGTCAGCATGACTACCTTCAAGGTAAATCTCCCGCCGAAGTGATAACAGGATCTCCCCATCCAAACTGGTTGGAGATACTTGGGTTTAAACGCTTCAAACGGGTTAAGCTGGCCGCTTAACACATCTCAAAACGCCTCTAACAACATGCTCCTAGAGAGTAGGGTTCGGAGTGTCTACTGTTCAGTAAAAACCACTGTTTTTGAACCATGCCCAAAAGGGAGGACGTCAAGACGTAGCACAAGTGTTTTTTATTTTTATGATATGGACGTAGAACAAGTGTTCTGTATTTGGCTCTTTTTGAGTAGATGACTTTTTTATACTCTTATTTCAAAAGAGAAACAGGAGAAATCGACTCTTCCTTTTGAATTTTCTCATGGCGTCTGAAATGTTCATGCATGCCTCATTGTATATAGATAATGAGATAATGTTATTTTACTCGTTATGCCTCGCTGTTTTTAACGTTCTGGTGTGATAATTAGGCTTTAGGCTTTAGGTTAAAGGTGGAACCTTAGTAGCCGCCGATCGAGGTAGGTACAGTATGTCTTTCGTTAAGTGAAAAGTTATACATATGACCAAAAGAGAGGACGTCAAGACATAGCTCAAGTGTTTTGTATTTTTTCATGAAGTGGATGTAGAACAACTGTTCTGTATTTGTCTTGTTGGTAGTGCTCTTAATATAGAACGAGTGTTCTGTATTTGGCTCTTTTTGAGTAGATGAATTTTTTATACTCTTGTTTCAAAAGAGAAACAGGAGAAATCGACTCTTCCTTTTGAATTTCCTCATGGCGTCTGAAATGTTCATGCATGCCTCATTGTATTTAGATAATGAGATAATGAGATAATGTTATTTTACTTGTGATGCTTTACTGTTTTTAACGTTCTGGTGTGATAATTAGCTTTAGGTTAAAGGTGGAACCTTAGTAGCCGCCGATCGAGGTAGGTACAGTATGTCCTTTCGTTAAGTGAAAAGTTATACATATGATCAAAAGAGAGGACGTCAAGACATAGCACAAGTGTTTTGTATTTTTCCATAAAGTGGATATAGAACAACTGTTCTGTATTTGTCTTGTTGGTGGTGCTCTTAATATAGAACAAGTGTTCTGTATTTAGCTCTTTTTGAGTAGATGACTTTTTATACTCTTGTTTCAAAAGAGAAACAGAAGAGATCGACTCTTCCTTTTGAATTTTGAGTTTTCTCATGGCGTCTGAAATGTTCATGCATGCCTCATTGTATATAGATAATGAGATAATGTTATTTTACTTATGATGCCTCACTGTTTTTAACGTTCTGGTGTGATAATTAGGCTTTAGGTTAAAGGTGGAACCTTAGTAGCCGCCGATCGAGGTAGGTACAGTATGTCTTTCGTTAAGTGAAATAGTTATACATATGACCAAAAGAGAGGACGTCAAGACATAGCACAAGTGTTTTGTATTTTTCCATAAAGTGGATGTAGAACAACTGTTCTGTATTTGTCTTGTTGGTGGTGCTCTTAATATAGAACAAGTGTTTTGTATTTTTCATGAAGTGGATGTAGGCAAGAGGAGCATCAAACGAAAATTTGACACGCAATAAACATTGATATCCTCCCTCCACTAAATCAGACAAGCTGATTATATTGGGGGATTCCTCCTACGAGACGCTCATACCCGAGCGCAAGAATGTTCTTTGCCGCGTTTATGTCGCGATCATGCTCAGCTCCGCACTCTGAGCAAGTCCATTCTCTTATTCGCAAACCTGTTC
>NZ_JBLIXL010000044.1:1876-5011 GCF_047525455.1 Marinomonas phycocola | reverse complement strand
AAAACCATTTTGGTGTTATATGGTCAAGCCTCACGAGCAATTAGTATTGGTTAGCTCAATGCCTCACAGCACTTACACACCCAACCTATCAACGTCGTAGTCTTCAACGGCTCTTTAGGGGACTTACGTCCCAGTGAGATCTCATCTTGAGGGAGGCTTCCCGCTTAGATGCTTTCAGCGGTTATCCCGTCCGAACGTAGCTACCCGGCAATGCCACTGGCGTGACAACCGGAACACCAGAGGTTCGTCCACTCCGGTCCTCTCGTACTAGGAGCAGCTCCTCTCAAATCTCAAACGTCCACGGCAGATAGGGACCGAACTGTCTCACGACGTTCTAAACCCAGCTCGCGTACCACTTTAAATGGCGAACAGCCATACCCTTGGGACCGGCTTCAGCCCCAGGATGTGATGAGCCGACATCGAGGTGCCAAACACCGCCGTCGATGTGAACTCTTGGGCGGTATCAGCCTGTTATCCCCGGAGTACCTTTTATCCGTTGAGCGATGGCCCTTCCATTCAGAACCACCGGATCACTAAGACCTACTTTCGTACCTGCTCGACGTGTCTGTCTCGCAGTTAAGCGCGCTTTTGCCTTTACACTCTTCGCATGATTTCCGACCATGCTGAGCACACCTTCGTGCTCCTCCGTTACTCTTTGGGAGGAGACCGCCCCAGTCAAACTACCCACCACACAGTGTCCTCGATCCCGATAAGGGACCTGAGTTAGAACCTCAAACATACCAGGGTGGTATTTCAAGATCGGCTCCACTGGAACTGGCGTTCCAGTTTCAAAGCCTCCCACCTATCCTACACAAGTAGGTTCAAAGTTCACTGTGAAGCTATAGTAAAGGTTCACGGGGTCTTTCCGTCTAGCCGCGGATACACAGCATCTTCACTGCGATTTCAATTTCACTGAGTCTCGGGTGGAGACAGTGTGGCCATCGTTACGCCATTCGTGCAGGTCGGAACTTACCCGACAAGGAATTTCGCTACCTTAGGACCGTTATAGTTACGGCCGCCGTTTACTGGGGCTTCGATCAAGAGCTTCGCTTACGCTAACCCCATCAATTAACCTTCCAGCACCGGGCAGGCGTCACACCCTATACGTCCACTTTCGTGTTTGCAGAGTGCTGTGTTTTTAATAAACAGTCGCAGCCACCTGGTATCTTCGACCAATCAATGCTTACGGGGCAAGCCCTTCACACTAATCGGCGCACCTTCTCCCGAAGTTACGGTGCCATTTTGCCTAGTTCCTTCACCCGAGTTCTCTCAAGCGCCTTGGTATTCTCTACCTGACCACCTGTGTCGGTTTGGGGTACGGTTCATGTATATCTGACGCTTAGAAGTTTTTCCTGGAAGCATGGCATCAACCACTTCGCCCAAAAGAGGGCTCGTCATCAGCTCTCGGCTTTCCTACTAAAAGGAAGGACCCGGATTTGCCTAAGTCCTTAACCTACCACCTTAAACACGGATAACCATCACCGTGCTGGCCTAGCCTTCTCCGTCTCTCCATCGCAATATACACAAGTACAGGAATATTAACCTGTTTCCCATCGACTACGCATTTCTGCCTCGCCTTAGGGGCCGACTCACCCTGCCCTGATTAGCATAGGACAGGAAACCTTGGTCTTCCGGCGGGGGAGTTTTTCACTCCCCTTATCGTTACTCATGTCAACATTCGCACTTCTGATACCTCCAGCCTGCCTTACAGCTTGACCTTCAACGGCTTACAGAACGCTCCTCTACCATGCCTAGTAAACTAAGCATCCGTAGCTTCGGTGTACAGTTTTAGCCCCGTTATATCTTCCGCGCAGGCCGACTCGACTAGTGAGCTATTACGCTTTCTTTAAAGGATGGCTGCTTCTAAGCCAACCTCCTAGCTGTCTGAGCCTTCCCACATCGTTTCCCACTTAACTGTAACTTTGGGACCTTAGCTGACGGTCTGGGTTGTTTCCCTTTCCACGACGGACGTTAGCACCCGCCGTGTGTCTCCCGTAATTGCACTCATTGGTATTCGGAGTTTGCATGGGGTTGGTAAGTCGGGATGACCCCCTAGCCCAAACAGTGCTCTACCCCCAATGGTGAGATACGAGGCGCTACCTAAATAGCTTTCGAGGAGAACCAGCTATCTCCGAGCTTGATTAGCCTTTCACTCCTATCCACAAGTCATCCCCGGACTTTTCAACGTACGTGGGTTCGGTCCTCCAGTTAGTGTTACCCAACCTTCAACCTGCTCATGGATAGATCGCTCGGTTTCGGGTCTATTCCCAGCAACTCAGCGCCCTATTAAGACTCGATTTCTCTACGGCTCCCCTACATGGTTAACCTTGCTACTGAAAATAAGTCGTTGACCCATTATACAAAAGGTACGCAGTCACGGAACACAGTCCGCTCCCACTGCTTGTACGTACACGGTTTCAGGTTCTATTTCACTCCCCTCATCGGGGTTCTTTTCGCCTTTCCCTCACGGTACTGGTTCACTATCGGTCAGTCAGGAGTATTTAGCCTTGGAGGATGGTCCCCCCATGTTCAGACAGGATACCACGTGTCCCGTCCTACTCGTTTTCATTAATAAGGCGTTTTCGTATACGAGGCTTTCACTCTCTACGGCCAAGCTTTCCAGCTTGTTCTACTAACACCCAATCAACTTAAGGGCTAATCCCCTTTCGCTCGCCGCTACTTAGGGAATCTCGGTTGATTTCTTTTCCTCCGGGTACTTAGATGTTTCAGTTCCCCGGGTTCGCCTCATTACGCTATGTATTCACTTAATGATACCCGCAAGCGGGTGGGTTTCCCCATTCGGACATGTTCGGATCAAAGCTTGTTTATCAACTCCCCGAACCTTTTCGCAGATTACCACGTCCTTCATCGCCTCTGACTGCCAAGGCATCCACCGTGCACGCTTGGTCACTTGACCATATAACCCAAAACAGTTTCACTCACAAATGAGCAAAGCCTTCAGATCACACACCAACGATGCTTTTGTCTCATGCATTGGATTTTACGATTTAGAAAGTCATCCAGGTTTTTCTCAATTAAGAGAGAGATGCTTTCCACCGGTTTGACGCTTGATTATCGTCTATTTCAAAATTCACATTGTTAAAGAGCAAGTTTAGTGCAAAGCACTAAGTCAGA
>NZ_JBLIXL010000043.1:0-5593 GCF_047525455.1 Marinomonas phycocola | reverse complement strand
CCCTAAAAGAGCAGAAATCTGGTATCTTTTGCCTTCGGTCAACTGCTGATAATTCATGTTGGTACTGCTTAGTTTTGTGGTGAAAAGAAGTGTACCAACTTCAGCAGTTGGCTTCTTCTACACACTGATTAGCAGTGTCGCACTTATTATCTGAATTTAGGCCTATCCATTTTTTGATTCTTTATAAAAGCCACAGAAACTTTATCGCATGTCATCAAAGTAACTTATTTTACGTCAATATCACTATCATTCTTGTCATATTAATACTCGCTAACCATCACAAAATACCTTATCCCTGAATTCAGGTTCGACTAATTAGTATATTAAATAACATTTAAAAGCCAATTTATATTAATTGATAAATATTGTTTGTTGCAAAAAATATTAAAAAAACACCAAGTATTTTATCAATTTCTTTTGAATATTTAACATAAATAACTTTAAATACTTTTTGACCGAAAGCTATTGAAACTAAAGCATACCATAAAAACTCTAAGCTACTACATAACAATATAACTAATATCTTTTCATCCAACCCTCTTGGAACTGAGAGAAATCCTGAAAATATGCTAATCATAAATGCAATAGTTTTCATATTCCCTATATTAGTAAATATCCCTGCTTTAATGGATGCTATAAAATTTAATTCCTGACTGTTGTTTTTATTTTCATCAATACTATCTTCAGGTTTACTTTTCAGTAAAGAATAAGCTATATAAAGTAAATATATAGCACCTAGTATTGTCGCAACTAATCCAACTATAGGAAAACGGTCTAATAATAAAGCTAATCCAGAAACACATGAAATTGAAAATAATAGTCCAACTAAACAAATACCGACTGTAGATCCAATACCAGAACTAACAGAATTAGACACGGATCCTCGACTAACTAAAATAAAGTTTGGTCCAGGACTCATTACTGCTAATATATATATTAATGCCGCTGAAAACATATTTATATTACCTTCTTATTTATTGGGTAGTGGTAATACATATAGTCACTATTTAATATAAAGCCAAAATCTTCATATAATCCACGAGCTTTTACATTACTAACTGCACCTTCTATAAACAACTGTTTTATATTCTTTGAAATTCCGTAATGGGCAGATTCTTTTAGCAATGCTCTTCCAACACCTTGACCTCTACATTTATCAGATACATATAAATCATTTACTATAAACATTTTCTGTAGTGTAACGCTAGAAAAACTAGGGAACAATTGAATGAATCCAATTATTTTTTCTTTTTTTTGTGCAACAAATATTACTGATTCATTTGATATAATTCTATTTCCTATAAAAGAAATAGAACTTTTAATGTCACTTATTTCACCATAAAATTGACGATACATGTCCAAAAAGTTACCAATTTTTTTAGTGTCCTCAATGATTTCCTTTATAATAATTTCATCAGGCATTGCTTAAATATCCTTAATTTTTTTATTTATCTTATTTAAGATAAATAATTATAAGTATTCCATTGTGCTTGTCTAACGAATATAATTGATATCTATATAAGGAAAATTGATGAGCAATATGAACAGAGAACTTGACGTCGACTTACTACGGACATTCGTTGCTATTGCAGATACAGGGAGTTTTACTAAAGCTTCAAAGTTAGTGCACCGAACGCAATCTGCAGTTAGTATGCAGATGAAGCGCTTAGAAATTATCACTGGAGCTCCTCTTTTTACGCGATTAGGAAAAAATGCAAATTTATCTCCTCATGGAGCTAAGTTACATCATTACGCACGAGAAATTTTAAAACTACAAGAAGTAGCTCTTTATGACTTACAAGAGCTGAAAAAAAATGGTTCTATTTCAGTAGGAATTCCAGATGATTATGTTGAAAAATTTCTTTCTACATTTATAAACAGTTTTAAAATAGAATGTCCCGATGTGGAGGTTATTATTATAATTCAACCAAGTATTATACTAAACGACCTACTTCATCAAGGAAAAGTTGATATTGCAATAATGACTAGAAACTTTAGCACCCAATCGATAAATGAATACAAGTTAAGAAATGAACCTGTTTTTTGGGTAACTTCAAAAAATCATAATATCCATAAGCATAACAAGTTACCAATGGCGATATTTAGTAGTGATTGTATATTTCGAACATGGGCTATAGAGGCTCTTAATAAAAAAAATAGAGAATATAAAATATCCTACACTAGTCAAAGCTTACTTGGAATTACTACGTTTATTAAAAGTGGATTTGGCGTTTCGGCATTAACAAAGTCGAGTGTCAATTCGGATTTACAAATATTAAATGAAAGTGATGGTTTCCCAAACCTACCATTAAATACAATTATACTAGTTAAGTCCCCCGCAAATACATGTTCCATTGTTCAAAAAATGGAACAACACATTATTAATGCGTTTTCCGAATAAGTCGAGCTGCACCCCTTAGTTTTAAAAAACTCAATTATAGCCAATAATGTGACTGTTTATCACTTTATCATCACTAAACTAGATCATTCCACAAAAGACAAACAGTTGTTCAGTTCAGGGCTCTTTTTCCAAATCATAAGCAAGAATATTGCATAAACCATCAATGGCTTTGCGCATGCCGGTTGGGCTATAAATGAGCGTGACGCTAAGTTGAGAAGATGCTGTAAACATAAGCCTTTTGCTCCTATTAAAGAAAACAAAAGACTTTAGGGGTTTTGAAAGAGATTAAAACGTGTGGTTTGCCGGAAGCTTACGGTCAAAAACGCGGCTTCCAGAAAAAGAAAAACGCTGGATGGGAAGACGAAACAGCGGAGAACCCATCATAGGTCATCTAAAATCGGATGGAAAGCTCAGGAGATGTTTCCTGAAAGGTGTGTTGGGTGATAGATTAGGTTAGTATATATCGTAAAACTAACTGGAACAAACGGAATGTACTAACGAGCTAATAAATGAAGTCTTCAAGCAAATCAAGGAAATTTTTTGCCGGCCAGGTGAAAAAAACACCGACTGGCACAGGGTTGGCGGCTGGAGGATCTGCACCAGGCAGGCGGCTCTATCGCTGCTATGCAAATGGAACAGCTCCGGCAGCTTCAAATGGCACAGATACAACTCTAATCAGCAGAAGTGGGCGGTTCTATAGACCGGCAGGCAGAAGATGACTCTGATTTGCAACGCGCCTTACGACCACTTGACGGACCCGACGAAAACCGAGGCGGCGCCCTTGGTATGGGCGGTTCTATTCGTTAACTCCAAAAAGGAAAATTCAACATGGATCTAACAGTACTGAAAAACCCGGTAGTTCTGGCCATCTTGGCAGGCTCCGTCATCGTTACCAATGTAGTGACTTATAACGTATCGGCACCGGCTGCGGATTATTGCAGCCCTATTATAGAACAAGCCCTGGCAGAAAACCAGGCAATGCTGGATGAACTCCGGGAACGCCTGGCTGCGGATGATGCGAATCTGGAAAGGGCGCTTCGTCCACTCGAGGGGCTGAACGAAAACCGGGGCGGTGGCCTTAGTATGGACGGCTCTATTCGTTAATTCCAAAAAGGAAAATTCAACATGGATCTAACAGCACTGAAAAACCCGGTAGTTCTGGCCATCTTGGCAGGCTTCGTCATCGTTACCAATGTGGTGACTTATAACGTATCGGCCCCGGCTGCGGATGATGCGAATCTGGAAAGGGCGCTTCGTCCACTCGAAGGGCTGAACGAAAACCTGGGCGGTGGACTGAACTGGAATGAGTCAATCAGGTAAGGGGGTAGTCATGGGCGCACCTCGCCAAACTGGTGTCTTGGCCGCTGTCGCTTTACTGCTTTTTAGTGGTCAGGCGCTGGGCGTGGATATAGATGCTGATGTTATTCAGTCCTTGCAGGACGAATTCAGGAACCAAACCAGCACTTGGTTCGGGCCGCTAAAAACATTGCCACTTGGCTGCTGCTGATTAGCCTGGCTACTATTGCTTGGACATGGTCTGCTGGTCAAATGGTGCTAAGAAACGCGGATCTCCAGGAATTCATGGTTGAACTGGTGCGCCTTGTTATTTTCGTCGGTTTCTTTTTAGCGTTAATTCTCAATGCAGATACCTGGTCAACTGCTCTTATAAACGGCTTCATGTGGACAGGCAACCAAGTAGCAGGAACAGGGATCACGGGAGACATAAACACGGCCGCTATTCTTGAACTCGGCTTTATTGTGCCCAATATTTTGGCGTATTTTTAAGTCTATTATGGTTAAAAATGGCATTATCAGAAGAAGAACATGAAAAAAGCATGGCATTCCACGTTTGAAACGCCATTATTCAGATTCGACTACATAGTTTTTGATAATCCGAAATGAAACTTTATAACAAGACTGTTTCATCTTCTAATACTTTACCCCAAAGCAATAATCTGTATTTTCTATGTACAGGATGAAAGTATGGATCATTTTCTATTAATTTGATTGCTCTTTGCTTAGAAGAAACATTTAATATCCACATTCCGCCAACAAATATACCTTCTTGATCTTCTTTAAACCCACCACCTATTAGTATTTCGGTTTTGTTTTTACTGACATAGTCAACATGACTTTGTTTATTATTCTTTCGATGCTCCATCATTTCCGGAGCATCGTTAAATAGAACCACCCAGCGCATAATTATTCTCCAATTTGTATAAATTAAGTTAATGGGTGTCTTTGATGACTATTTTTCTCTTACAGTTCATGGTCACCATGTTGTTAAATAGGGGGTTAAGGCCAAATGATGCCACAAGTTCTAATTCATGAGAGGTAGCACACTCAATCGCTTGACTTCTTTCACTGTCACCCTTTATCCATTCTTTTAACTGAACATCCTGATTCATTCTAGTTTCCAATTACCGTTTAAATAACGTAGTACTCAATCTGATAAACAACTAAACAGGTGAAACAACAGTAAATAAATGCACAAAACAACACAGAAAAGCACTATCTAATGCTATGCAATTCATTTATTGACGCTTTTATTATAGACCACTTTAAATTTTTCTAACACCAATAACATATCTTCGCTCGGTTGAATGCCTAACTCGTCGCATTCAAGGGAAAAAAATTCCCAATGAGCGTCACGCCACCATGATAATGTTTTATCCCCCTCGCCTTCTAACGCGGCAAACTCTTCAGTGATATTACTGTATTTGCATTTAGATACAGATGTAATTTCTATAATACAAATGGGCTTACCGTCCCAATTAGTCACAACCTGTAAATGACCCACTTCAGGCAACGCCTCTCCCTCATGTCTGTACCAGTAATCCATGCTGCACGAAGCTTGTTTCTCGCCACGTACTATTAAATCCGCACAAATATTCGCATTGCGTTCATCCGAACAAAAATAATCTGAGCTAAAAGACGTATACCTATTCGCAATATTGAGAGGCAGGGAGTTCAGATATTCGTCTAAGTACACTTTGCTTGCTTTTTTCATAAACACTCCTAGTTCATATCAAAAACCGTCTTTGTACCGCAAATAAAATTACTATTAAATACCCGTGGTGCATTTAGGAAATTACAATTTTCAAATTGTTTATTTTGTTCCCTTCTAAATGATTAAACCACTGAATAATAGTCAGTGCGGCTATTTTTGTGACTATTCTTCGACTTATTCCG
>NZ_JBLIXL010000042.1:0-6464 GCF_047525455.1 Marinomonas phycocola | reverse complement strand
TGGGACAAGCTGGTTCAATATCTGAAATCTCCCGAACTCCAGTTAGACAACAATCGTGCGGAACGAGCGATTAAGCCGTTTGTCATTGGACGCAAAAACTGGTTGTTTTCAAATACAGGTAACAGTGCAAAAAGTAGCGCGGTTCTTTACAGTATTATCGAAACAGCGAAAGCGAATGGGTTAATCCCTTACGAATATCTAGTGAAATTATTTGAAGAACTTCCGAAGCACAATACAGAGGACAGCCTAGAAGACCTGCTGCCTTGGAATATTAAGCTCTAAGATAGAAACAAGGTGTGGTTTGCCGTACGCTTACGATAAATCCATTCATGACTGACCGGAATACCACAGTTTTTGAGTACATTGGAGACTTGTTCAGGACTCCAGTCGATTTCAATTAACATACGAATAAAATTAATCGTCTCTGATGAAATGCGATATTTAGCCGACGTCTTTCGTCTTATCAAACAAGCTCTTTGAGCGTTGTCAGGGCAATATTCTGTTACTTTTTTATTCCGCTTTAACTCACGATAAATCGTAGCTCTATGACAATTTAGTGTACGTGCAATATTTGCCACTGATATTTCTTGCCCTAAAAGAGCAGAAATCTGGTATCTTTTGCCTTCGGTCAACTGCTGATAATTCATGTTGGTACTGCTTAGTTTTGTGGTGAAAAGAAGTGTACCAACTTCAGCAGTTGGCTTCTTCTACACCTGATTAGCAGTGTCGCACTTATTATCTGAATTTAGGAGTAACAGCAAGCTTATCAACAAATGAGCAAAAGTGACTTCAAACTAATGTCGATAAAGAAGACAGCCTTCATTAATAGTCAGTGATGAGCAGCTTATTACTTATTATCACAATCCCTTTGGCGGCAAACACGCCTATGAATAGCAACCAAAAACAAGATTGTTTGAGGTTGAATAAACAGGAAATCTTAAAACATTTCACCATTCCAGCCCACATGTTCATGCTGTCAATTCAGCTGGCGAAAAAATAATTATTTGATAGATATATGAAAGATTTTTCAAAAGAAATAATGCAAGTAGAAAAAGCAGGAAATGAAATATTCTGGCAAGGAGCAGCTTCTGTAGATCAAATAAAAACATTAGAGAATGCTTTAGATTTAATTCTTCCCGAAGATTTTTGCGATTTCCTTAAAACATATGGTGGAGGTGGCGTAATAAGTGAAGAAATATCTGGAATTGAATCAAATGATGCGACTCTAACAAACGGTGGGACAGTATATGGGGACACCTTAGAAGTTAGAAAACGTTTCCAACTTCCTCAAAAGCTAGCAGTAGTAGTTTGGGAGAATGATGAAATATGCTGGTGTCTAGATTGCACTCAAGCATCAACAAAACTTAGTGATGTTAAAATTGTAAATTACAACATTTTCACAAGAAAAGTAGACGTTATTATTTCGAATAATTTTGAACGTTTTTTTGCACAATACCTTGAATTAAGGTCACAATAAAAGGTGTCAGAGTTACTTTAACCCGTGGAGCGTAAATCTCGGGGGCTTGCCCCCGTGCTGGATAGCATAAACTGGGTCTTTTTCCAGTTTATGCTATTCATCATATGGAACTTCAGAGAAATACACATCACGTATACCGGTTAATGTACCACTTTGTTTGGATACCGAAGTATCGTCACAAAATATTTGTAGAGCCTTATCGCGAAACAATGAAGACGATCATTCACAAGATTGGTTATGACTATGATTTTGATATTCAAGAGTTAGAAATCCCAGAAGATCATATTCACATGGTTATCAAAGGTGAACCGAAAATGGCTCCTAGTCATGTAATGCAAGTTGTAAAAAGTATCTCAGCAAGAGAGTTTTTTAAGTTATATCCAGATATCAAGAAGCGATACTTTTGGGGTGGTAAGTTGTGGACACAAAGCTATTTCGTCGAAACCATCGGTAATGCCAATGAAGAGACAATCAGGAAATATGTTCAAAACCAACTAGTCGAGCTGGACAGTAAAGAAAAGAACGCCAAGCAGTTGGGTCTGTTTTAAAACTCGGTCGCTTGCGGCCGAGTTTTTTATAGTAAAAAACTAAAACAATCGAGGTCAGAACGCTTGCGGTTGAATTAGTTAATAGACCCAAATAGGCCAACACAGTAGCCTATGTACAGACAAGTACCACAGACCCCAAGCTTATGTACATAACCCTGAGGATTGGGTGGACCCGCTGGGATTGGCTGGGGCGGCTCATCCTGATAAGGATGATGTAAATAAGAAAATGAATGTTGGCTCGGCCGGGCACCATGTTCCTGCTGTGCGAAAAAGCAAAGGAAGAGAGTTTGAAGTATCTAGATCAGATAAAGATCGTCCTACTCTGCACTTTAAAGGAGATAACCCAAGCCATGACCATTGGAGATCACATGATGCAGAGAGGGCTATTATTGGACCTCGTCAAGGAAATTTTTCTTTTACGAATCAGTATCTTATAAACACATAGAAAAATCCTATGAAGGTTTGGATGATATAAAAGTTGATGTTAGGTCACCAAGTGGAAAATATAATTTAGGTGAAGGTTTGACTCCAAAAGATGCGGTGACAAGTATTGAAAATTATTTCAAAGCAAGAGGGATGTTATGAATAAAAAATTGTTGGATCTTATGCTAAAAATAAAAAATGGAGACATTATCAGCTCGATAAATTGTGATGAAATAGATATTGACGAATTACTTGATAAAAGAGATGAAGATCCGTTCGATAGTGATTGGGTTTTAGCAAATGAAAAAATGGAATTAGAGTTGGCGAATCAAAACTTGGGGCAAGCTACTTTAGATTTTATTGAGCAAATTAGAGAAGAATCATTTAAGGCTGCGAATAAAAACTTAGCTAATGGAGAAATAGCTGAGTATGTTAGTGATGATTTTGAGCTTATAGCTAAATCGATTGTAATTATCTCTTCTGATCCTTGGGTTGCGTCTTTATTAGGGACATATTTAAACGGAGAATTTCCTATAGGTTTGTTGAAAAATCAAACTGTTCCCATTTCAGATTTGGTTTGAGGCAAATCAACAATACACATAAAGCGACAAGAAGTTATGCTAGAAGTCAAGGGTTAGCTAATGATGGTTATGAAATAGTTGATACTAAAACAGATAACGTTGCCAAGACAGGTGTTAGTGGTGGCCAGTTAAATCAGAATGGAAGCTCGCGTCGTGCAAATTCCCAAGCAAATAGGT
Organism: Marinomonas phycocola; assembly: GCF_047525455.1. Taxonomy (NCBI): domain Bacteria; kingdom Pseudomonadati; phylum Pseudomonadota; class Gammaproteobacteria; order Oceanospirillales; family Oceanospirillaceae; genus Marinomonas; species Marinomonas phycocola. Next base: position 3,258 of record NZ_JBLIXL010000042.1, on the reverse strand, counting down.
GGAATAAAGAGCTAGGGAATGAAGGCCGTTACGTTCCGCGTGTTGTTAAACAGGTACGGTACCAGCAGGACAAGGTGCTAGAGAAGAAATATTGAAGTGGGAGAGAGATAATGCCTCCCGTTTAAGAAAAGAGTTAGACCCTGCTAGGCATTCAAGACCATGATTTTAAAAGAAATATACTTATACCCTGATTTGACTGAATATGAAGATGAAATTGTTCATCCTTTTAGGGATCAAACTAGAAGCACCTTTTGTTTTGATTTAAGATTCGACACCTTTATCAAAACGGGTAACTCTCTCTTTTGCAAGGAGATGTGTCAGATTAGATCGGAACTAATACATAAATTATCAATATAATCAATTTTAACAGTTTGTAATAATCGGAGCCAAACTACGCGTAGAGTGATAACATTGAGCTGATCTTTTGCAAAGAAATAAGGTTATCATAAATCTCTTAGTGTTTCCGTAGCTATTATATCTCCGATGTTCCAGAGATTTCTGAGATTTGCGAAATCTTGCAAACTATCCCTTTCTTCGTCACTAAGTGGTCTAAGTGACTCATATCCGCTTATTATTGAGTCGCGTTGTTCTGTCGTGGGGTAGTGATAAGCGATAGCCAGATCATACGCTCGCCATCCGAATCCACAATGATCAAAATCGAAGATGGTCACTTCATCACCATAGAAGTGCATATTGCCTGGGTGGAGGTCGGCATGGATGATACCGAATTGATCGCTGTTTAAGCTAATGTTATTTATCCGTTCTATGTAATTATCGAGAGGTTGGAGCATTCCGACGATCCTCTCACCTTCAGCAATCAGCTCATCGAATTTAGGATTTGTACCTTTAGTTTCAGCTCCCTCTGAAATCAGTTTAAGGGGTTGTTCTATCAGATATTTTAAATCTAGCCTATACCGTTTATGTGTGGTAATAAACGAATTGGAAGTTTGATGTATTTTGGCCAAATATTTTCCAATATTGTAACATTGGTTGCTTGTTATTGAGCGAGAGGCAAGTGGTATTCCTTCTGCGTATGGAAATAATGCAAATGACCTGTCACCTAGCGTCGTTTGAACTGTACCCAGTAACTTGCCATTAATGTTCGCTAAAGCATTTGCTACTGGTACGTTATTTTGATGTAAATAGGCAAGTAAATCCAATTCAAAACGGTATGCGCTGTCAGACTTAATAAAGTATTTATTATTCAAATACACTCGAAAGACATATTTCTCTTTCGATGTTGCTATGAAATAACTATCGTTCATTCCACGTATGATAAACATGCAGTGCTTGATTTTGTCCAGCGAATAATTAGCTCTGACAATTTCTACTATCTCGTCTGGTTTTAAAAATACATTCATTTGATTGTTTTATCCTATAACAGCTAAATCACTCAGGCCAGTTCCAGAGGGGTATATCAAACAGCTTTTGTCCAGCAATATGTGTTTCACTCATTTCTTTATAAATATTTATTGGGTAAAAATCGTTGTGTTCTTCAAGTGTTTCAATAAGTCGTGGAGCATGTGACACAACCCAAAGCTGAGTTTTCATAGATGTCATGAGAATCAACCGACCTAATGCAGGAAGCAAGTCAGCGTGTAGACTCGTCTCAGGTTCGTTTAGTATCAGTAATGGTGGCGGTCTTGGTGCCAATAGAGCTGCAATCAAGGCCAGATAACGCAATGTCCCATCAGACAGTTCTGATAATTTTAGCGGGCGGATTAAGCCTTCTTGTTTTACGAGCAACATAAAACGATTGTCGTTGTCTGCATGAAAATCTAGTGTTATACTAGGGAATGCATCTTCCACCGAGTTGGCTAGTTTCACCCGGTCACCTATTTCATAGATAGTTCTTAGAGCAGAAACCAAATTTATTCCGTCGTGATCCAGAACTGTGGCCCTTGAGCCAATTTGGGGAATTCTTATTTGCGACTCAGAATCAGTTCGAAAGTGATCATAAAATCTCCACCCTTGTATGAATTTTCGAATAATATGCACTTCCGGTATTGCGACTGGATCGCTTATTTCGCTTAGTATGCTTTCGTAATTGTTAAGATCAGAGGTATAAACTATCCACTTATTACCCGAGCGAACTTTCACTGTTAGACCTTTTCTATCGACTAGACAAGAAGAAGGTCTATAGAAGTCTCCCGCCCAGATACATTCCCGTTTAATTTCTGGATCCAGATGGAACATAGAGGGATCTGGATTTTTAGGGTCTGGTGGAGTAGGTAGTCCAAGAGAAATGCTATAACCAAATTGTTCGGCAACGAACCCAAGATTTAATCGAGATACTTTCTTTGCGCTTGCCTGAACCTGAGTGCGACCATGTTTCATATCGTTTGTCAGTGAGCTAGGGGCAGCCCAGAATATTCTATCAAGCCCGCCCTCATTCGCCAAGGAAGAAATTATATTATCGGCTGCGCTGGACAAAAGCCGCAAAGATTTATACAAATTCGATTTCCCACTTCCATTTTGCCCAGTCACAACGCTCAAGGAGCCTAACGGAGTGATAATGTTCTTCAAAGAGCGGTAATTAAAGCAAGCAAAATATTTTAGCATAACATTATATTTTTCCTTGAATAATAGTTGTTTCAGAGAGAAAATTCGAGTAAAAGAATGCGTATATTACCGTATTGAATAGTTTATTTGTCAATCGCAGTGGTGGCGCATGACAATAAATTTTGGCCAACTCAAATAGTACACTTTTGTTTCAGATAGTTCATAGTTAATTCATGTGATCATGTGTCAGTTGGTTCACTTTTAAAATCCAATCATGCTTAAGGCTGCCAAAGAGGCGTCCAACAACGACATTATCCCAATGACTAAATTAGATTGGTCAGTATGCAACCTTGCTGACACTGTCTTTTAGTTCAAGTTTGAGCTACTACAGCCCTGGATAATGAAACAGTTTTTGATGTTGATTTTTTGGAAAACATTTACATATTATCAACTATAGAAAATACGGATGAAGTAAAAGGACCAGAGCGATTGCGACTGAATTAGCCAACACCCCCAAGCAGGCCAGCGAAGCGACCTAAGTACAGATTAGTATCGCGCAATAAAAAGAAGTCATAATTCTAGCCCCCAAGCCTATGTTAATACCAAGTTATAATAGAAAGAAGGGTATTAAAACCTAAATTCAGATAATAAGTGCGACACTGCTAATCAGGTGTAGAAGAAGCCAACTGCTGAAGTGGGTACACTTCTTTTCACCACAAAACTAAGCAGTACCAACATGAATTATCAGCAGTTGAC
>NZ_JBLIXL010000041.1:0-8316 GCF_047525455.1 Marinomonas phycocola | reverse complement strand
GTGATAACGGTACGCTACTTTGGGGTGAGCTTGATCGAGATGGATAGGTAAGCCACCCAATAGCCAATTGAGCTGCCTTGGTGATACTTGCAGAGACAATTGCTCATCTTCGATGCCAGGCCAGAGCTCTTTGCGGGTTTTGCGGCGTTTGCTGGTAAATTCGGTATCGGCGAAGGAGAGCTGGTTCATGCTGGGTAGGAGTCACAGTTAATTTAAGTCGGCAAGATTGTCTCATGTTGCCGACTTAATCGCATGTTCCCTTACTCACTCGTCATTATTTCAACAATTTTTTTATTCAAAACATTCAAGAATGCAATACGATCAAACCCTTCGGGGTCTTTAGCGACAGGGATATCCTCCTCTTCCACAAGCCATTTAGGAAAAGGCGCTATAAATGCATAATGATGCCCCTGTACAATATGATATTCACTAGGAGTATGAATCGAAAAAGCTTTATACAATGGACGAGCATGGTATTCAGGTATCGCTACAACATCGGAGTCAAATGCAAAAACATCCAAATTACGCATAGATAACTTTGAAGTAGGCTCAATACCTTGAAATACCGGAGCAACTAATATAACTTTTCCAGAAATTAATGGCTGTTCGCTAAACGAATCACTAGTCGGGTGTAGCACAACATCATGATGAAAGGACTGAATTAGTCGATAAACCCAACCTGGATCCTCACAAAAATTGGGATCTAATGACTGATTCCGATGACAATAGTCATAATAACGTTGCGAAGAAAAAGTTGCCCCTGAGGCTAACAGGATAGAAACGCTCCCTAGAGAGTAGCCTAAGCCGTGAACTCTTTTGGCATCAATATAGTCACCAAATTCTGTAGATCTAACAACGGTATTAAGTGCTTTAGAAAGTTCTGAGTATCTATAACTTAATGCTGCGCCAGTTTTACTGCCCCCGAGTAAATAGTCAGCTTCATGCTGTGGAGCAACAACTACATAACCAGCATTAACAAGAGCTTGAATGGTTAAAAAATGATTTCTATAAAAGCCGTTATACCCATGTGAAAAAAGTACTAATTCATACTTTCCTACCTTGATGGGGGCATTTCTCGACATTTCTATATCGAACGGTCCTAAACGCTGAGCTAAAGAAGGCGCATTGCTCGGATACCAAACACTAACCCCTACACCATCTGCCGACATCTCACGAAAGCCAGCAGCATTCGCAGTAGTCGTAAAGATTAGAATGCTGAATATAATCAAAAACGTTTTAGAAGAAAGATCAATAATAAAAAACATTTTTCAGTTTATCCTTGTCAATAAAAATATCTGAATAGTCAACCTTAAAAAGCAACCCTAAGTTATCACTCAAATCACAATAGCTATTACAAACATTAACAACAATGTCAAATATCCCAACTTTTGGATAGATTGAGGTGGATTTATCTCTAACTCCGAAGTCATTAAGGTTTGGTGTTGCAATAAAGCTGTCATAGTTATAAGAAAACTTAAATTGACTCATTTTATTAGTACTATCTAATCCTTGAAGCTTCGATAAATAACTAGAAAAATCTCTATTAAAGCCATTCCAGTATGCATCAATAATGCTTAAAGCAGTTTCTGCATTAAGTTCAAATGTTGGCAAATCAACGCTACATGGAAAATAACTAGCTAACATTCCAAGCCCCTGTAAATGGCTTCCTTCACAGCTTCGACCATCTTCAGTACAATTGATCATAACCTTATCTGTTTCGAAGTAACACCCAAGTGCAATACTAAATAGCGAAAATGCAACCATATTGGCATTCATGGAAAATTTCTTTTTAATATGAGTAACAATATTACTAGGGACAATAAATTGAAAACTCTCATATTTTTTATAACTCTGAGCTAATCCCTCATACTCTAAATCAGATTTTGATATTGAATATTTTAATAGCTTCAACCTCATGCATTCTCACTCTATGCTGAAGAGCTTTCTTATTAAGTTCACTAAAACTCAACATTATAATATCATCTATTTTAGCTTCTTCGGTTAAAATACTGCGAATTTCAGCAACAGTCTCACCGTCAAATGCAATATGATGAAAACTGAAAGACAATACCTTGGGGAAGATGCGAATAAGTCCTGTGCATGAGACAATTCATTTTTAACCTTCGAGTCTCACCATGTCACATCAACTCACTTTTGCCGACAGCGAATTCAACAACAAACGTCGTAAAACATGCAAAGAGATTTTCTTGACTCGAATGGATAACTTGATGCCGTGGGATCAGCTTGAAGTGGTTGTTGAACCCTTCTATCCAAAAGCTGGAAATGCTTCATGGAAACGAGTGCTTTATCTCGGCAGATTCTGGCTATCGTGGCGCTCAAAAACGAGAAGAGCTAAAAGATGTCAAAGCCGATTGGCTGATTGCTGAAATTCCGAGCAAAATAAGAGTCTTAAAAAAGCATCCTAGAAAAAATAAACAACCAATCAAAACGGGATACATAAAGGCCAGTATTCGAGCAAAAGTTGAACATCCCTTCAGAATAATTAAATGTCAATTTGGTTTTAGAAAAGCGATTTATCGTGGTTTAGCTAAAAATGACAACAAACTGTCCATGTTGTTTGCCCTTGCCAACGTGTTTCGAGTTGATCAGATGATCCGAGCCGCAAGGGGTTAATCCGTTTAAAAACCACTAAACAAGGTTTAATTACCTTGTTTAGTGGTAGAAAAGTGATAAACCAGCCACATTACTGACTGCCATTGGACTTTTCAGAATGTTAAGGCGTGCAGCTCAACTTATTCGCATGTTCCCTAGACGCTCTGCCTTGTCTTTCCCCATACGATGCAGGGCACCATGACAACCGTCACAGACTTTTTCACTGTCCGCAATATCGAGCACCACAATTTCACGATGTAGGTCTTTTGGTAATAGCTGACGCTTTGGTTGCTTACGAGATTGTGCAACAGGTGTGTCAGTCGCCTTATGCTCTGTCTCTTCTTCGAGCAGAGATTGTGGTTCATCGAATAACTCGCCTTGACCAGGCATGACCTCAGAGCTTTTGCCAAATGCACGCTGGCGAGCCAGTTGCCATTGTTCTAAAACATGCTGATAGCGTGATTGCCACTGTGTGATTTCAGTGTCTTTTTTGGCAATCTGTTGATCTTTTTCAGTCAACATCTGTTGCTGCTCAAGCAACATTTTCTTAAGCAGTGCAATATCATCAGGGAGGTCATTCATTGTCTTCATCATGGCGTGGATTATACCATAACGGCCTTAACATAAATCGTATTAGCCATGATATCGATACACAACATGTGGATGCGCTTGCTCTAATTCGAGAGGCAATCCTTCAAACAGCCAATGTAACTGGCGTGTTGAAATGGTGAGAGACAGCTCATCATCTTCGATCCCCGGCCACTTAAAGGCCCCTTTTTCCAAACACTTATAGTGCAACCAAAAACCATTTGCAGACCACTGCAAAATTTTGAGGCGGTTACGAGTACGTCCACAGAAAACAAACAGGCGATCAAAGCAAGGTTCCTGCTCCAATTCATAGGCTACGATGGCACACAATCCATCAATAGATTTACGCATATCGGTCGCACTGCATATCAATATGACAGGCAAGTGCTCAGAAAACCCAATCATGATTTATCTCCGTAAAAATGGAGAGGTTAGTGCGATTGAATTAACGAGTGAATGTGTGGATTACCGGACTCTTACACTGAAAAAAATTATGGCTACAAAACGGTTTTATGTAAGCCACAATCATTGAATAGATGGTGATATTTTATTCATGGTTCTGTTTTTTAACCGGACGAAATGTGTTCTTTGTTAGACTCTGTAGATCCTCCATTATCATCAGTAATATAGGAATTAGCACTAAAGTGATAACAGTGGCAAATAGTATTCCATATGCCAGAGAAACCGCTGCAGGTACAAGGAACTGAGCCTGACGGGATTCTTCACTAAGAATAGGCATAAGACCTGCGTAAGTCGTAAACGATGTTAATAATACGGCTCTTAAACGGCCAGTGCAGGCGATTTTAATCGCTTGCGTTATGTGGCTTGTGTTTTTCTTAATGTCATTAAAACGAGAGACAAGGAGCAAACTGTCGTTCACCACCACACCACTAAGCGCAATGATACCATTCAATGATAAAATGCCTAACGACAAGCCATTAAACCAATGCCCTAACAAAGCGCCAATAATGCCAAAAGGGATCGCCATCATTATAATAAAAGGCTGGCCGTAAGATTTTAACGGAATGGCTAAGAGTCCATAAATAATGAGTAGCGCAATTAGAAACATTTTAATCATGGAGGATTGTGTTTCCTCTCTTGCTTCGGCTTCGCCAGAAAAGTATATATCCACTCCTGAAAATTGTTTTTGTATGGATGGCACAACGGCGTTTTTTAAATATTCGACTACTTCGGTGGAAGACATGACGTCTTTACTTATTTCAGCAGAAAGATACTCTGAGCGTTTACCATCGATTCGAACAATTTCTGTTTCGACAAATTGTGTACTAATGTCTGCAACCGATGAGATAGGGACGCGTATCCCATTGTTAAGTAAGATCTTAGTGTCAGCTAATTTTGTAGGGCCTTGCTGGTCTTTTTCAGAGTAACCAATAAGGACTTCAATTTCACTGTTGTCTCTTTGGTAGGATTGAACGACCGTTGTGCCAAAGTTATTCGCCACTTGACGAGATAAATCGCTGGTTGTTAGGCCTAGCGCTCGGCCTTGAGAGTTCAAGGTAAGTGTTATCTGAGGTTCTTTGGGCTCCGTGTTTTCCTCTACACTTGGAATCGCGGGTAATGAACTGAGCTGTATACGCATTTCTTGAGTGGCTGCGGATAAGAGCTCTGCATCGTCGCCTCTTAGCTCAACTCGCAATGCATCAATGGTTTCTCTGGCACTGCGTATACGCAAGTTTTGTACGCCTTCTGGTGTGCCAATTAGTCTTTGCCATGTTTGTGCAAACTCTCGAGCACTGTAAGGGGAGTGTTCATTCAACTCAACACGTAAAGCCCCTGATTGATCATTCGAGGAACTTACTTGAAGATTGAGAATGCCTTGGCCTTCAGAGTCGTTTTTCTGCATTAAGCGTTTATCTGTTTTGTAGGCTTGTTGTTCCATAAATAACAAAGCGTCATTGGTTCGCCCATAGCTGACATCATTGTACATAGAAATGTTAGCTCGAACTGTGTCGCCTGGGATTTGAGGGAAGAAACTTATTCTGATTGCACCAGTAAAAGGCATTGAAATAACCAGAGTAAAGACGCTAATAAACAGAACCAACATAGCGTATCGATAATGCAGTGCGAAGCCAATAAGTGGTTGATACACTTTATCGCTAAACCAGGTTAAGCCGTAATCAGCGGCGTATTGAACCTTATGCCATGCACCAATAAATACATTCTCACTGCTTTTGTTTTGCGTATTTAAATGCGCTAAATGAGCGGGCAAAATGAGTTTTGATTCAATTACAGAAAGTACTAAACAGATAGCAACAACAAGGGCGAATTGAGCATAAAGTTGCCCTAATCGACCTTCAATGTTGGACAGTGCCCAGAATGCTGCAACCGTAGTGAAGACACCAAATAACGTTGGGACAGCGACCTGCATTGTGCCTTTTATCGTATTAGCGAGAGTGTCGCCTTCTTGAGAGCGGACGGTATACACACTTTCTCCAACCACCACCGCATCATCCACAACGATGCCGAGTGCCATAATAAAACCAAATGTAGTAAACATGTTTAAGGTTAAATTAATGTGCTCGGTCCCCATGATAAAAAGCGTACCGAAGAAGATAAATGGCAATCCCATAGCAACCCAGAATGCGACAGTGACGTTCAAGAATATCGCCAACAGGATAAAGACAAGTAAAATGCCAGTAACGGCATTCTTGATCATTAGGTCAAGACGTTGATTTATTGATTCACTGCGATCTTCCCAATGGCTTAATTGAATGCCATTTGGTAAACGTCCGGAATCAAGCCATTGATTAACGACTTCTTTTGCTCCTAGGGCTGAATTGGAAATGTCATCTTCGCCTGTGGTTAATACTTGTAAAGCAAGGCTGTTTTGGCCGTTAAATCGAGACAAAACATAATTATCGTCATTAAAGGTATCGCGAATACTGGCAATATCTCCAAGCAATAACTGACCTCCCGTTGAAAGGCTTACAACGGGGATCGTGGAGAATTCACTGGTAACGTAAGCTTGATCTGATGCTTTTACATTTAAATACAGGTTTTCATCTCTTAATGTGGCTACCCGAGATGGGTTGGATTCTTTATTAATCGCATCGGTTATATCTGAGAGTGCTAACCCGTAGAGCTCTAACTTTGATTTATCGACATGGATTAAAATGGTCGGATCTCGTTCACCTGAAACGGTGACCAAGCCAATATTTGGATGGCTCAATAAATCAACTTTGAGCTCTTGCGATAATCTTTGTAGTGTTCTTCTGTCTGCATTTCCATGAAGTTGCAACCAGATAGCATGCTCTTGTCGAGCGACCTTACTGATTACAGCAGGGTCCGCTTCTTCTGGAAAAGAACGGATATTGTCCATTTTATCTTTAATATCTTGTTCGAGTAGATCAATATCATACCCCGTGGATTTTTCGATATTGGCTCTGACGCCATTGGAATTAGATGTAGTCGTTATGTTCTTAATGCCTTCTATGCTTTCTAATTCTTGTTCAATCAGTATGGCGATCCCTTCTTCTGACTGTTTTGCTGAGCCTGCATCAAAGCTAACGGAAACGTTGATTCTATTTGGTTCAAGGCTTGGGAATGTTTCTCTATTTAAATCCCCAACGGTAAAAATACCGAGAGCAATAACTAAGAAAAGTAATAAGTTCGCTGCAACAGGGTTTAGAGCAAACCATGGAATAATACCCCGTTGGTTCTCATGTAAGCTCATGGTTGTGCCGCCTTAGTATTAGATTGATCCATGGGGGCTTTCTTTATATGCATGTTTTTATTGGATGTACTTTCAATAGGATTCACTAAGGCACCTTGGATGTAACTGTTATACGGCCTTATGAGTACTTTTTGTGGCGTGTTTTTCAGTTCATTTGGTGCTTGAATATAAACTGAGTCTTTATCCATAAATATGGGGGTGCTGGGAAAGGCTTTAAGTCGATTATCTGAATCCACATACCAAATATCACTTTTTTGGCTAAGAGCTGAGCTGGGTAAACGCCATAAGTCGTTTAAGGGTTTTCCAAACAATGTCGCTTGAACGAAACTGCCCGGAAGCAGGATAGGCTTTAGACTAAAAGGATCATCCACCGCCACGACAAGGCTGCGCATTTTTGTGGTCGTATCGATATGATTGGCGGCTCTTAGAACATAGCCTTGCCATACTTCTTTCTTGCCTAACGTGGTCTCATTAATAGAGGTAATGGCAATAGGCCATTTATTTTGAATCATCTCTTCAGGAGCCGGAAGTTTTGTCCAATCCTTCGGTGTGAGTGGTAAGGTGATTTCAATTCTGTCAGTGCTGTACAATGTGCCTAGTTTTGTACCTGATTGCACTTGAGATCCCAGTGACACGTCTCGTGTTACTATTAAAGCATCAAACGGAGCGCGTACAGTTAAGTGGTTAACATCATCTTGTGCTTTTTTAAGTGCGCTTTTTGCTTCAATTAGAGTTGCTTTTGTAACCTCTAACTGAGGCTTTCGTAGTACTAAGTCAGAATCGGGTTCTCCGATAAATCCCGCCGCTTTCCATTCCGCTTTTGCTTGCTCTACTTGCCTTACTTCTTCTTCAAATGAAAGTCTTGCTTTTGCTATTTGACTTTTGGCTTGGTCAAATTGCGATAACAATTCATAATTATGCAGAGTGGCAAGCGTACTCTCATTTTTCACTTGTTTACCCGTTTCAAATAAAGGGTTTAAGTCTATAAGGTCTCCACTTACTTTCGATGTTAAATTTAATTGGAAACGAGGTTCTGCCGTTCCAAATGCCGTTAATGTTGCGGCGTGTTTTTCAGCAAAGACGGTAATCACAGAAACGTCCAATACTTGTTCTTTGGCTGGTGGTCGAGGCTTTGATGTCCTTTTATTTTTTGCATCGATTGCATTGGTTATGAAGAAATACACCCCAGCTAAAACAAAAATCATGATAGCTAGAACAATCCATTGAGAAAAACGTTTCATACAGTATTTGTCTCCAAATTTATGGGTGTTCATGAGTTTTCTATTCGTTTGTTGATGAGCTTGTATGGATAATAATCCCACAAAGTAATTATTATTTAAACTAGGTTCGGGTAATGTGAGGCCCAAGCTTTGGCTGCAACCAAAGCCTTTTATACAGTAGTTCGATTGAGCGAAGGCTCC
>NZ_JBLIXL010000040.1:0-10780 GCF_047525455.1 Marinomonas phycocola | reverse complement strand
AGGAGCCTTCGCTCAATCGAACTACTGTATAAAAGGCTTTGGTTGCAGCCAAAGCTTGGGCCTCACATTACCCGAACCTAGTTTAAATAATAATTACTTTGTGGGATTATTATCCATACAAGCATTTAAAGCGGGACTGCTAACAGTTTGCTCGGTTTCGCTTCGCTACACATTTTAGCAAACTATTACTCACCACTTAAGGCAGCGTTATGCATCTGTTTATCATCGAGGATGAAATATGAATAAAGTTATATATGTAAAAGCTTACTTTGCACCAGTTGGCAAGAACGTAAAGATAAAGGTACCAACAGGCGAAACAAAAAAGGGACTTTTTGGTGGAGAAAAAGAAGTTACTCGCAAAGAGACACGATGGGAACAAACTGGATTTTCTGACAAAAAAATAGACAGTGAAAGGCTAGCAGAAGATCTACAAATAGCGGTAAGTAAATTAAATGATCAAGGTTACACCATTACACAGGTAACTCCTGTAATTTCAGGTGAATACGATTATAAGTATCAAGCACAAGGTGTTACAAGTTCTCCAAGAATTCTCAGTGATGGTGAGGCTGTTAGTGGAGGTGCTAGTTTTGGTTACGGCTATGGTTACTCCTACACGGATAGTTTAATTATTGTTGCGGAGAAAAATGCATAACAAGTTTAAGCACAGCGAATTGTTTACGTGCTTTGCACTCCAACAATCGCGTGTTAAAAGTGTTATAAATACCACGGAGATTCGATGGATACTGTTGCCAAGGAAGAAATTTCAAACACAGTAAAGGTAGAGGATTAATCGATGCGTCTTATTCAACGGTTAGTGCTGCTCAGACCGCGTTGAATCAAGCCAATGGCATATTAAATGAGATTGGAGAAACGGCGTATGTGAAAACGTCTTTTGGAATGCAAATTCCTTTCATGCCAGTTATTTATAAAATGGCGGATAAAGGTACTTTGATGTTGGATGCAAGTGTTTCTGTTGTTGCTTTAGGGCGCGTTGTTTCTGATGAAATTAAAATTGTTGGCACGGATTTACAAACAGATACGTCTTTTACTGCGAAAACGGCAACAGATGTAAAAGTAGGCTTAGGTTACAGTCAATCGGTTTGGGAAAATTCAAATGGCATGTTAGTGGCAGGAGCAAAAGCGAATGTACACTAAATCTCATTAGGGCGAGCGGTTGCTTCGTTAAATGATAGCAGTAGTGACGTTGGTGATACTATTTCTGATGCCATATCGGATGATGTTGTGAGCAGTAGTGGTGTTGGGGTTGATTTGATATTGGAGCCGTCTGGGTTTCCAATAATTATCAAGTTGGGCTCACGTTGGCAAATATTAATGAGCCAGAATTTGACGGTGCCGCTTTTAATGCAAGTTGTGTCTCTGAGAGTTGTGCTGTCGCTGGTCGATTAATCGCGGCGGGAAAACTCGAAGAATCGAATAAGCACACAATGGAGATGCAAACCACGGCAGATTTTTCTGTGTCAGCAGAGGGCAAAAAAGTCACCTTGAGCATGGCCTATGATGTGAACGAAGTGAAAGATGCTGTAGGGGATGAATATCAATGGGCAGCCATGTCTGTCTCTTATTTTGGTGACTCTCACATCATGCCGGGCATTCGAGCGGGTTATCGCCAAAATATGGCAGGCACCGAGTTGGATTATGCATCATTTGGTGTGACGTTATTTAAACGCTTTAATGTCGATTTGTCGGTAGCGTTGGATAAGGTGGAAGACGAAAGTGGCGATGAAGTTCCTAGAGGCGGTTTTTTTATCGTTAAGTTATGACTTCGCGTTTTAATTGATAATGTAAGCCGTAATAATCCAAAAAGTTCCTTCCTTTGATAAACAATCACTGAATCAATTTATAGTATTTAATGATTGTTTGACTCTTCTGCAATGAGTTGTTGAGTTTTTGTATCTGAATTCACACGTAAACCGCATTTCTTTTTTAACGTTACTAATTTGCGATAATTGATTTTTAATGGCTCTAACAACATGCGGAGTGATTTTAATATTTTAGCTAACTTGATTGATTGTCATATTGCGGTGTTATATAAAGGGCTGTCGCTCTTGATATTGAGGAAATATGGAGTCATTGGTATTCCAAGAAAATGTAACCGCTTGTGATGAGTGCGATTTGGTCCATCACATTCCTCCTCTTAAACGAGGTGAACGCTTTGTATGCGATCGATGTGGTCATGTTTTATTGAATTTTCGAGAACATGTAGAGAAACTCATTCTTGGCACGGGCTTTTCGTCTTTGTTGATGTTTCTTTTTGCTTTGGCTTTTCCTTTTCTTGGTTTCTCAAATAATGGTGCTGAACGAAGTGTGACTTTGTACAATATTGTTAGCATATTGATTATTCAAGATTATTTGATTCTTAGTATCCTTGTCAGTCTCGCCCTCTTTGTGTTCCCCATTGCTTACTTAATTACCGTTTTATTGCTAGTGTGGTCTTTGCAGAATCGTTTCATTAGCCTTACTACGAAACGCAATTTAACCCGCTGGGTGGTGGTTATCCAACCATGGTTGCTGGTTGACGTTTTCTTAGTCGGTATCCTCGTTGCGTTGGTTAAAATGAACAGCATGGCGGACATTGAATTAGGGTTATCTTTTTGGGCTTTTTGTGCGCACGCTCTGTTGTTATTGAAAACGGTTACTTTGCTAGATCGTCGCTGGCTTTGGAATAACGTCGCTGGTCAAGCACCTGAACACGTTATTATGAAACAGCCTACCCAAGCGAAGAAGCAAGGGCTAATTTGCTGTCATTTTTGTGGCGCGACACACTCTGATTTGGTCTGTCATTGCAGCCGTTGCGGTCATTCTATTCACAGTCGTCATCCAAAAAGTTTAATGACCACCATGGCCTTTCTCATGGCGGCAGTCATTATGTTTATTCCTGCCAATATTTTCCCTATAATGCACACGACTTTTTTAGGTGTGAATGAACCTTCTTCGATTATGGAAGGCGTATTGTTACTTTGGTCTTTGGGGTCTTACCCTGTCGCCTTGGTGATCTTTTTTGCCAGTGTGGTGATTCCTCTAGCAAAGGTATTGTCATTAGGTTGGCTTTGTTGGCAATGTTATTTCCCAACAGAGAGAGAAACCCTACAAAAAATGAAGCTGTATCGTATTACTGAACTTGTTGGTCGTTGGTCAATGATCGATATTTTTGTGGTTGCCGTTTTAACTGGGCTGGTACAAATGGGAAATTTAATTGCTATTTCTCCTGGGCCTGCGGTACTGTTTTTTGCTGCGGTTGTTGTTTTGACTATGCTGGCTGCTGCGTCATTTGATCCACGGTTATTATGGGATAATGAAGAGAGAGTGGAAACAACCTCTCTCCTAGAGGAAAAAGAGCAATGAGCGAGAGTAAGAATGTCGTGAGTCTTAAACGAGTTCATTTTGACTCAATTTGGTTGGTGCCGTTAGTTGCTCTAATTGTTGCAGGATGGATGCTTTATCAAAACTGGTCCAGTCAAGGGCCAATTATTACTTTAGTTGCAGCAAACGCAGAAGGGCTGGAAGCGGGGCAAACTAAGTTGAAAGCTCGCAATGTGGATGTGGGTAAAGTGATAGATATTCGGTTAAGCAGTGATTACGACAAAGCAATTATTAAAGTGCGTATGAATCAAGACACACAAAAAATGCTAAAGCAGGATGCGAAGTTTTGGGTTGTAAAACCAAGAATTGGAAAAGAAGGAGTAAGTGGTTTAAGTACCCTAATGTCTGGCGCTTATATTGATATGTCCCCTGGTGACGAAGGCGAAGAAAGTGATGAATTTGTTTTGCTTAGCCAACCACCACTTTCGACTAAAGCAGAAGGGATTCATTTACATTTACGCAGTGGCGATGCCTCTAAACTGGATATTGGCACCTTAGTGCATTTTCGTGGATACGAAGTGGGTTACGTAGAAGAAGTTGATTTTGATACAGTAACAGGGGCCATTAATTATCGTATTGTTGTTAAACCTCCTTATGACGCTCTTGTGAATGATGCCGTTCAATTTTGGATAACCCCCGGATTGTCTTTTAAAAGTTCCGTTCAGGGCTTTGAGGTAAAGCTAGATTCGCTTGAAACCTTTTTATCAGGAGGCATCTCATTTGGATTGGGGAAAGACAGAGCTGCGGGCAATAATGTAAAGGATTTAACGACATTTCGCTTATTTCCTTCCAAAGAAGAGGCGGATAATAATCTTTATAATCAAACAATTGAGTATCTGTTCTTGTTTGATTCGAATGTGAGTGGATTGGCTGTTGGTGCAGATGTGGAGTTTCGCGGAGTCCGAATAGGTACAGTAATAGAAATGCCTTTTACTGAAATCTCAATGGATGTTATTGCTTCGCTTGATCGCCCTGTTATTCCAGTATTGGCTCGAATTGAGCCTCAACGTTTGCATGATTGGACTGTTGAAGGAGAGGCGTCAGTACAAAAATGGAAAGAGCTTTTTGATGTACGTATTGATCAAGGGCTAAGAGCAACGCTTGTCATTGGTAATTATCTCAATGCTGCAAGAGTGATTAGCTTAGATTTTATGGATAATCCTCCTCCTCCAAGAATGAGGGAACTTGCTGGCTATGATGTGTTTCCAACAGGGCCTGATTCTTTAGCAGGCATCAGTAATAAAGTGTCTACTCTACTTGATAAAGTGGCCGACGTACCTCTTGCACAAACATTTGAGCAGCTAGGCAGAACAATGGAAGAGGCGAATGAAACTCTGCGGCAGCTGCAATCTCTTAGTCAGAGTGTTGAACGGTTATTGGAAAAATCAGAAACCCAGCAGATCCCAGCGGATATTTCTGAAGTCATGACACAGCTTAATTTGACGTTAGAAACCTATCAAGCAAATGGTCAAATAGGGCGTCCATTAAGAGAAAATATGGTGTCATTGGGGCGTTCACTTAATGAATTGCAACCGCTTCTACGGCAACTGAAAGAGAGGCCAAACACGTTGATTTTTGATAGTAAACCACGGTTGGAAATTCAGCCTAAAGCGGCAAAATAACCTGGAGGGTATATTGATATTATGGTGAATTGGCGAATATTTCTTTCTCTATGGTTAGTGAGTCTTCTTTTATCAGGTTGTGCTACGCCAGTTGATGAAAGTTACGAATATCTTTTAATGGATAATACGGCATCTCATGTTGAACCCGAGGAAACTTTACGTACGTCGATGCAGTTGATGCCGATTGTTGTGGCGAACTACTTAGCAGGCAACGAGATTGTACTCGTCACGAATGAAGGTGAAGTGCATCGTTCTCAAATTAATTTATGGGCAGAGCCGCTATCTCCTCAACTTACGCGATTGACTCAACAACGATTGGAAAAAACACTGCCTAACGTTACTTGGTTTGTGAGGCAGAGGCTTCCCAGTTATGCCATTGCTCAATTGGACATCGAAGTAGACCGCTTCTTTGCCGACTTGGATGGTGTTGTTCATATTACAGGTCGTTGGTTGCTGATTTCGTCTGAAGGTGATGTGATGCTGTCAAAAGCGTTTGATGTAAGAGACACTCTAAAATCAGATGGCTACCCTGCGATGACTCAAACGCTCGCGGATAATTGGTTTAAACAGGTCGTTAGCCCAATGGCACATGAAATTGCCAAAGCGTTTATCGAGTCTCAGTAATGGGAATCTCAACTTTACTTAGGCTGAAGGTTTGCTGCAGAAGATAATTGACGACGGATCTAGGGAAATAAAAATCGATAAAGTGGAGGCAGGGTGCGGTGTGCCTTTGTCTTTCAGGAGAAGATTGCTCTTCTAAAGTAGAACATTCGAGTTATTGTGTTTTTTAATTGTTAGAAAATGACTTATTTAAATGAGATTAAGAGGGGTATTAAAGACATGCCACATTGTATTATCGAACATTCATCCACATTGGATGGCGAAGTGCTCATGCCGTTAGTGTTTACTGGAATGATGAATTCAGAATTGTTTCAGGTTGACGATGTAAAAGTTCGCACTCAGTCATTTTCCCACTATCAAACCGCTCACGAAAAAACTGACTTTATTCATGTAACGTTAAAAATATTATCAGGGAGAAATACGGAGCAAAAATCCAGGTTGTCTCAATGTGTTTTAGAGCAAATTACCACATTGGGTTTAACGGAAGGCTCTATCTCGGTTGAAGTGATGGATATTGACAGAGCCAGTTACGTGAAGGTCGTATTATAATAACTCTTGTCTCATATTGAGGGCCATATTCTGACACCTTATCGGTCAAACTTCAGAATGTGCCTTTTAAACTCTTTCTCTAAATAGTCCGCACGAATCGGTTTATGTTGCGAAGCGGTGAAACCGAACGCTTTCATGTGTGCATTTAGTTTGTTCTTTCTTCCACGACCGGGATCCACAATAATGACTTCGCTGATGGGTTTAGAGTGTTTATTAATAAAGCTGGATAGCAGATCAATGTGATTGTCTTCATATAGAAGATCACTGCCAATAATTAAATCAAATAGCCCAAGATCGTCATTCTTTCCTGCCCAATCGACTCGTTCAAATGCGATGTCATTGTCTTCATTGAGTAAGGTATTTCTTTGTAAAAAAATTTGCGCTTCTGGGTGGTAATCCGTGGCGGTAATGTCTGCACATTGCTTATTGAGAAGCAGGCTAGACAAGGCCATGCCGCAGCCTACTTCTAAGATGCGTTTGGACTCGGTTTTATAATCAAAAATATAATGAGCAAGCACCAAGCTTGAAGGCCAAATCACCCCAAAAATAGGCCAAGTGGCAGATGATATACCAAGCTTTTCCGCAACGCTCATTGGGTCATGGAATTCTTGATTATTGCGTAATACAAAGATGGATATCGGTTATTCTAAACTCAAAAAGATACGTGACAAAACGAAATGTTCGACTAGGGTATAGCATGTAGGGTGAATCACAACGTATTCAACCAAGTAATTTTGTTATTTTTATAATTGCATAAAAAGGGCAGATGCTATCGCAAATGCCCTTTATGATGTGTTTCTAATTCAGCACTTCATTCGAAGTGCTGAATTAGCATAGAAAAGTATTACAAAGCATTAAGTGCTTCTACAACATCAACAGGATCTTGACGCAGAGTGTAATCCGCTGTGACAAAAGAATGTGCGACTGTGCCATCTTGTTTGATAATGAAAGTAGCGGCTAATGGAAGGTCAAATTGACCTGTGCCGTTGTGTTTTTCAACATCAATACCGAAATTGAGATAAATAGGGCGCAGCTCTTCTGCTAAAGAGAAAACCAAACCCAGTTCTTTAGCGTAACTTGAATCAACATCAGATAAGACTTCGTAAGACAGCTCATTTTTCTCGCTGGTGGATAAAGACATATCAGGCAGTTCTGGTGACACAGCAACCAAGGTCGCACCAGCGGCTTTAATGCTATCTAAATGTGTTTGATAAGCGCGTAGCTCTAGATTGCAGTATGGGCACCAACCGCCACGATAGAAAGTCAACACAACGGGGCCAGATTCTAATAGCGTGCTAAGTTTGCGCTGCTCGCCCTTATGATTTGGTAAATCAAAAAACGCTATCTTATCGCCCACTTTTGGCGCAGCATCTTCAATGCCTGATTCTTGTAAGTGTTGTGTTACTGAGATCATGGTAGCATGAATGTCTGCGGGTAAATTGGTTGCAGATGCGTTGCGTGTTTCGGTAAGTTGATCGGTAAGTGACATGGAATACTCCGTTTAGTTGTTATGTTGAATGATCATTCAAAATATACAGGAGTAATTCTTTCGGTCAAGTTGTTTTTGAACGATCGTTCCAAATGGTGCTAGTATATACAATACTGCACGGATATTTATGGTGTTTGGTTTTCGTATTTTGGGTGGAGGTTATGGCAAAAAAAGGGTTTGACCGCTTAGAGGTTATCGACAATGCCATTGAGTTATTTTGGCGCCATGGCTATACCGCGTCCAGTGTTCAGCTCATTACTCAATATACGGGCCTGAAACCGGGTAGCTTGTATAACGAGTTTGGCAACAAAGAGGGCTTATTCAACGAGGCCTTACAGCGTTACGCTGAGAGCACCATTCAAATGATTCACACCACGATGAACGAAGAGCAGGATGTGAAAAAAGCCGTGCTGAGAATTTTAGACGAATCCATTCAAGCGTCTACTGAGTGTGGCTTTTGTGGGTGTTTTCTGATTAAAACCCAATTGGAGCTAGGCGCTCAAGATAATCCACTCTATGAATTAGCGTTAAATAAACTGAATGAAATAGAAAGAACCTACCAGCACTATTTGACGCAAGAGTTTGATGAAAGCAAATCCATTGAATGTGCTCGGCAAGTGATGATGATGGTATTTAGTATTCAAATTTATGGTTATAAAAAGAATGTGTCATACGAGTTAAGTCATTCTATTCGTTCTTTTTTACCTTGGTTGTAATTCACTGCAATACATCATTTGGTTCATTCTGAATGAGAGCGAGGGAATAGGCGCAAGAACCATGAAGGAGAGCCTAACGCTTTAATAGTGCTGAGTGATGTCTTTTGGGGTTTATGGTAAACTTCGCGGCTCATACTGGTGTTTTGATATGGCGTCGTTCAATTAAGACACATCTATTATTTTTTTGAGTATTTCTATCTCCATGTTACGACTTAATGACATTAAACTGCCTCTTCACCATACGGATGAAGAACTGAATTCGGCGATCCTGACCACCTTAGACATTTCACCTGAAGAGTTGGTGAACGTTACTCTATTCAAACGCAGTTATGACGCGCGTAAGAAAGGTAATATTATCTTGCTATACCAATTGGATGTTGAGCTTGATGAGGCGCTAGAAAAGTCAATACTGGAGAAATTCGAAAACAGTCATGTGGTGCAACCTTCGCCAGATACCGGGTATTACTATGTCGCGCAAGCGGATGATGCCTTTCCTACCGAACAACAATTACGCCCTGTTATTATTGGCTTTGGCCCATGTGGCATTATGGCAGCGCTTACCCTTGCTCAAATGGGATTAAAGCCCATCGTATTAGAGCGTGGGCAAGATGTTCGTCAACGCACGAAAGACACTTGGGGTCTATGGCGTGATAAGAAATTAAACACAGAATCCAATGTGCAATTTGGTGAAGGTGGTGCAGGCACCTTTTCTGATGGCAAGCTGTGGAGCCAAGTGAAAGACAAACGTTTCTTAGGCCGTAAGGTGATGGCAGAGTTTGTAAAAGCGGGCGCACCAGATGAAATCATGTATGTGAGCAAACCTCATATCGGTACATTCAAATTGGTTAAAATGGTGGAAAACATTCGTGCTGAGATCATCAGTTTGGGTGGAGAAATTCGTTTTAATTCTAAAGTGGAAAAAATAAACCGTTTGCCAGAAAATGATCAAGGTAAAGGCCAAATTACAGGCGTCACCTTATCAACAGGCGAGGTGATGGAAACAAGCCATTTAGTATTAGCCATTGGTCACAGTGCGCGTGATACTTTCCAGATGTTATTGGACGAAGGTGTGTACATGGAAGCCAAGCCTTTTTCTATTGGGTTTAGAATTGAACACCCACAACCTGTGATTGATTCGGCACGTTTTGGAGCGCAAGCAGGTCATCCAATTCTAGGATCGGCGGATTATAAGCTGGTGCATCATTGCGAAAACGGTCGTAGTGTTTACAGCTTTTGTATGTGCCCCGGTGGAACCGTTGTTGCCGCCACATCAGAAGATGGCCGCGTCGTCACCAATGGCATGTCTCAATACTCCCGTAATGAACGTAATGCAAACTCCGCAATTGTAGTGGGTATCGAACCTGCGAAAGATTACCCAGGGCACATATTAGCCGGAGTGGAACTGCAAAGGAAACTAGAAACGCTGGCTTTCGAAATGGGGGGTAAAGATTACACCGCACCGGCTCAATTGGTTGGCGACTTTATCAAGGGCGTACCATCGACAGAACTTGGTACGGTTGAACCCTCTTACAAACCGGGTATCAAATTGTGCGATTTAAGCAACGCTTTGCCGCAATTTGCCACAGACGCACTGCGTGAAGCACTCACCGTGTTTGACCGTCAGATTAAAGGCTTTGCCATGAACGACGCATTATTAACAGGGATAGAAACACGCACATCCTCCCCTGTTAGCATCCGTCGTGATAAAGACTTCACCAGTTTGAATACAGTAGGCTTATACCCAGCAGGGGAAGGCGCAGGGTACGCTGGCGGCATCCTATCCGCAGGCATCGACGGTATTAAAGTCGCAGAAGCCATTGCACTGGATTTGCTTAAGCTTGAGTAACGCTTGAAACAAAGCAAAGAAGGTTAAAAACCAGACCTCGTGTCTGGTTTTTTTGTTTTTATCAGTTCAGTAATCACTAGATCAAGGTTGAAAAGCGCAAGTGCCTTTCGACATTGCAAGACACTCGACCACGAGCAACTCTGATAATCATACACAGCAAAAGCCTTCGTCTTATCAAACAAGCTCTTTGAGCGTTGTCAGGGCAATATTTTATTGTTTTTTTATTCCGCTTTAACTCACGGTAAATCGTTGATCTATGACAATTCAGTGTGCGTGCAATATTTGCCACTGATATTTCTTGCCCTAAAAGAGCAGAAATCTGCTATCTTTTGCCTTCGGTCAACTGCTGATAATTCATGTTGGTACTGCTTTGTTCTGTGGTAAGAAGAATCATACCAACTTCAGCAGTTGGCTTCTTCGTAAGAGTACGGGCAACCACACCTTGTTTCTATCTTAGAGCTTAATATTCCAAGGCAGCAGGTCTTCTAGGCTGTCCTCTGTATTGCGCTTCGGAAGTTCTTCAAATAATTTCACTAGATATTCGTAAGGGATTAAC
>NZ_JBLIXL010000004.1:0-193484 GCF_047525455.1 Marinomonas phycocola | reverse complement strand
CATCCATTGCTCTCTGTCTGAACAACACTTTAGAGACATAATGGTCAGCTTGCATCTCTAAAGCATCACAAAGATGCGATAGATCAAAAAACATACTCAAGGTGTGGTTTGCCGGACGCTTACGCACAAATGCTCTCAACATAAAAATAACCTTCTTTCTGAAAAAGTTCATTAAACTTATTTAGTATAGCTGCTCTATAACTTTTTACAGAATCATGTTGTCCATCTCTACTAAAATAACAATTTTAAAATGAATTTAGTGTGATCTTTATCTCAGAAAAGGTATTTGTTTCAGTAAAAATTGAGGCAGAAAATACTTTTACCATTATTTAATTCTCATTTAATTTAAAAATCCGTAATTAGAGAAAATATTTAATTTTCTTTTTGTATTTTTATTCCATAATAATTTGCAGTTACTACTATAGTCATTCCAAAATATATCAAGAAATTCCCCTGCACATTTTCTAATAACATAGATAAAATAAGAGCTATGACTGGAGCATAAACTAATACATATCCCGCATTCGCTGGGCCAAATTGGTTAATAATCTTAACATATAAATAAAAACTTAAAACAGATCCAACTATAGTTAGATATAAAAAAGAGCTTATATAAGAAAGTGATGTATCAATAACAAGAGCAGTATTTGTGAAGAATCCCATTATACAAAACAAAATACCAGCATAAAGCATGCTAAAGCCATTATCCTGTCCAGGATCAGCATTAAATTTTTCTTTATTATTCTTCGATATAATATTGCCAATTGAAAAACAATACGATCCTAACAAAGCTAGTAATACACCTTTAGATATAATCCCAAAGTTTACATCAATGACATCACCGTTAAAAAGTGAAGCAGAAATCATTATTAAACCTATTAACATTATAGAAGATAATGCAACCTGCTTTATAGATATGGTCACTTTATTTATTACTCGATCATTAAATATATTAAAAATCAAGACTGATGAAACACTAAATGCAACTAGTCCACTTGGAATATACTCACTACTATAGTAAAAAAGCATAAATGCTAGAAAATACATCATTATACCTTTTAAAAGAAAATGAGCATGACAAAGAATATTAGGTGACTTTTTTGAATATATAATATTTGTTATTAATAGCATTATAATGCCTGCTAAAGTATATCTCCCAGCGAGAGACCATATTTCAGGCGTAATACCGATTTGAAGTTTAATGCCATACCAAGTAGTACCCCAAATTAAAATAGTAAAAATATATGATAAATAACCTTTTTTCATTTTACTTCATCCTGTTAGTAATTATATTTTGCATTGTATTGATTCGGTTGTGTAATAGGAAAGTTTTTCGTAATCAATACGTGCACCTCCACCAATCTCATTACTAGGGTAGACACAACCATCTTTAGAGATAATAGGGTTATCCACGATATCTTCTAAAAAATACCTTTCACTTGCCGCTATATTTGAGGGATATTTGAAGCTTGCTAAAGAAGCCAGAGCAATATTATGCCACCTACCTATAGATGATTCGTATTTAGCTCCTACATATGTAGAAATGCTGTCTCTTTGGCATAAAGAATTTATTTTAATAGCGTTCGATAATTCCCCTAAGCGACCTACTTTCAAATTTAGCATGGAAACATTATCTGATATTGCTCTCATTTCACAGCGTTATTGACACTCAGAGCAATGGCGATTTCAACGGGTTGTCTGCAAACAGGTGTTTCCATCGTCTTGGGGTTAGGTCGGCCACGTCTTTTGCTGGATGCTGACTCACTCGTTGCAGTACATCCGTTAGATAAACATTGGGATCATCGCCTTCGACAAAATGTTTAATATCTTCGTTAGAACCCTAAGAGTGAACGTTATTCCTCCGATCGAACTTGGAAAAACAACAGGATTAATTGTTCTCTTAAACTTAGCATGAGTAATATTAGAAAGCTTTACTGAACGGAAACGCCTCTTGCCGATGTGGTTGTGCGACCAATAGAAAGCAGCGTTGACCATCTATACAAACTAAATGTCAATGATATCAAGTCATGCCTGAAAAACTCCCAACCAATTGATCTTTTGACACTTTTATAAGACAGTTAATACCTAACTCTTACTAGAAGCACACTCTCAAGCCCAAAAAGTTGCAGAATAGGCGAGTTTTATGAAACCTCGACAAAACTCTTTTTATGATCTGGTCGAAATGTTAGTTATTTAGAATTAAAGATGTAGATCTCATTTACATTTGTACGCTTTAATGGCTATATTTTAAACCATACTTTACGATCTATATTTTTGGCATTCATAATATCGTGTGAAATCACTTCGCTATTATTGTTTTCCTTTACTTTTATTTAAAAGCTCGATGTTCAATATGATTAAATTATCCCTTAGATCTGTTCTTATTTTTCCTTATGTAGCGCTTATTATTTGTTTGGCTATTGCTATTGGGCTGCTTTCCTACAGAGCAGGTAGCTATGCCGTTCATACCGTATCTAATCATTTATTAAAAGAAACGATAAGTCGTTTAAATCAAGCAATAGACAGACATGTGGTTGGCTCCGTTGCGACACTTGAAACGGCTTTTCCCGCGGGAATTCATATTCAAAAAGACATTCAAATCGATTTTGAAACTCTCCGCACTCGTCTATGGACTGCATCCTCCTTGTATCTCGACCCTAATAACTATGTGTATTATGGCAATCGAGCAGGTCAAGCAATCGGTCTGTATCGAGATTCAATTAACACTGGAGAACTGAGAGTGAAATTTACGCCAGAAGAACATCGACGTTTTTACACAGTCGATGGTATTAATGGCGAACCGCAGTTTTCTTTTATAGAAGAGAAGAATTTTGACCCTAGGGTAAGACCTTGGTTTCAGGCGGCTTGGGACAACGTAGATGACATTTGGACATCTGTGTACATTGATTTTAGAACGCACAATCTAATTTCTACAAGGGCGCGTCGTATTCAAGGAGAAGACGGGGAATTTGAAGGCGTTGTTGCCACAGACATGTCTCTTAAATCATTGAATGACTTCATTGGCAGTCTTAATATTTCCCAAAATGCCATCGCTTTTATCATAGAGCCTAATGGTATGTTGATTGCGTCATCCCATAGTCCTAATATTAAACAAGATGAAAATGGACTTAATACAAGAATTCGGGCAGATGAAAGCGGGAATGCATTACTCACCGATATTTACTTAAAAATTAAACCATTCATTTCAAATGGAATAGAGCACTCTGAGCCTGAGACCTTTAGCTTCACAGATGCACAGAATCGAGACATTTACGTTGGTTATAATGAATTTGAAGACGAGGCCGGTCTAAAATGGATAAATGTAGTCGCCATACCAAGTGAAGACTTTATGGGAGGCATTAAACAGAATGTTGTGCAGACCGTTTTTCTTAGCATTTTTGCTACGGTGTTCGTCACTCTTATTGGCTTTATGATTTTACAATGGGTAACCAAAGATCTGAAGCTGTTGTCAGACGCAACAAATCGCGTCGGCAGTGGATACCTTGAAGAACCGATTAATATTCAACGAAAAGATGAAATAGGCGAACTTGCTAAGAGCTTTTCTGCCATGCAAAAAAGATTGCAAATAGACTACCTTACTGGATTGCCCAATCGATACGCATTTGAGCAACATATAAAGGCCATTATTGAAAAAGACATTATTAACGGTGAAGAAACGCCTTTCACCATCTTATTCCTTGACCTAAATGACTTCAAAAAAATAAATGATCAATTTGGTCACGATATGGGAGACCAAGCGTTACGAGAGTTTGCTCTACGGTTAAAAAGCACGCTTTCTCAGAATGATTTAGCCGCAAGGTTTGCAGGTGATGAGTTCGTCGTGATACTGGCTAATGTAAATAGCCAGCATGATTTAGACGCTATTCTCCTGAAAATTGAAACCGCATTCTTAGAGCCTTTAGCATTATCTGAGTCATTAAAGCTCACTCTAAGTACCTCAATAGGAGCAGCACATTACCCTGAAAACGGTACTCACGTCGGACAACTGCTTGTTGTAGCGGATCAGAAAATGTATATCAACAAGGCTGAGATGAAAAATAGGCAGTAGGGAAATACCCTATTGTGCTCATGCCAATGACAGTCAATTATTAGCATCCTATGATAATTAATATGGGGATGCGTGAAATGATTGCACTATCTGCTTAGCTGTCATTCAATATGAGACGTGAGTGTCGCATAACGGATTGCTTATAATTCCTACACTAGGATATATTCATTCACCAAGCAGAAAACAATGAATAATTATGTAAAATCTTTCTTCCCTAGTGTCGTATCTTTTGTTGGTTAATGTATAATCACCCGCCGAGTTTGGCCATAGGGTCAAACATGATGTTGTTACTAACGGCACTTTTGTAAATGAAGTGCTTAACTTGGGTTCCCTCACCCCAATCTAAACCAAAAAGGTCATACTATGAGTCATTTTACGTCTGAGCAGCAAAGCAAAGCACTGTTCTTCTTAGTTGCGTTCCATTTACTGATCATTGCATCCAGTAATTACTTAGTACAAATTCCCTTTACGATATTGGGTTTCCATACTACATGGGGGGCTTTTACTTTCCCGTTTATTTTCTTAGCCACCGATTTGACTGTCCGTATTTTTGGCTCATCTTTGGCTCGTAAAATTATCTTTTGCGTTATGCTCCCTGCCATACTGATTTCTTATGCTTTATCTGTGCTGTTCTCTGAAGGAGCATTTAAGGGAGTTGAGTCGTTAGCCACTCTGGATTGGTTTGTTGCCCGTATTGCCATTGCCAGTTTGATTGCTTACCTGCTTGGGCAAGTACTCGACATAAACATCTTTAACCGCCTTCGTCTCTTAAAACAATGGTGGATAGCGCCTGCTGCCTCCACATTAATCGGCAATGGTATAGACACGCTGGCTTTTTTCGGTATTGCGTTTTATCAAAGTCCTGACCCTTTTATGGCTCAACATTGGCAAGAGATTGCTTGGGCAGATTACGGCTTCAAAATCATTATTAGCCTTGGTTTGTTTATCCCTATGTATGGCGTTTTGTTGACCTATTTAACCAAAAAAATGACTCAGATTAACCCAAAATTCAATTACGTAAACGCGCCTTAATGCACCAATTAAGCTAGCAATCCACATTTTTATTCATTAGGTCAATCTTTCAATATAAAAAGATTGACCTATACATAGCCTCTCTAAATTTGCTTCAGTGCATCCACGCTTTTTTACGCGTCATGTAGATTAATATACGACCCAGCCATTTTTATTTATGCATTCCTACAGAAGTATTACGCCTCCACGACAAAAATAAAACCAAGCTAAGGAACCTTTACCTGTTTTTCATGTCAAATCTCTTATGTGTGATTTTGTTGCTACACATTTTCAGAAAAACACGCTTTATTACACTAAATGTGTATTCTTACAAAGGATCACAAAATTGTTTCAAGTGGTGTAATAATTGTATATGATCTTTGCATTTTTGGACTGTCTAAACATTGAACCCCTAACATGCATCAGAGTAAAATAGACGTATCCCTTTTACAAACAGCCGCTATCAGACCTACATTACTTAGGAAATTGATACTATTTTTGATCATCTGTTTTTCAGCTATTTGGGCTATTGATGCATCCAGTGGCATGTTAGTTTTATTTGATCAATTTAGTTACCCCATTTGCATTTTCGCATTCTCAGGCATTTACATTCTCAGTGCCACTAATAGAGTCAAAAACACTATCTTGCTGATGCTCGCATACACTATTATTGCGAGTTTTCTCATTGGCTCTAGCATCTGGAGTCACGCTTCAGGACAAGGCATTTCCCTCAATTCGTTACAATGGCTCGGTCTTAACTACGTTATGGCATGTCTTTTTCTAGAAATTAAAAAAGCCGTCCCCACAGCTGTTGCTGTTTTTGCTGTGACCATCATTGGCCATTTTATCGTCCTTATTCCCAATTTCCCTTTGCGCGATACACTTGACGTCATACTCAATATAGCCGTTGCTCACATTGCATACATTGCTCTCTTATGGACGGTTGTAAAACTGAGAGTAAACAACGAAAAAGCCCTACAGCAAGCCATGGAGTTTGAAACATACGCCAACGTAGACTTGTTAACACACATACTTAATAGAAGAGGAATTGATAAAATTTTCAAGGAACTCGGCCTTAATTCTGATGAAAATCAACAAGTGTACAGTATTCTAGTGATCGATATAGATCACTTTAAACACGTAAACGACCAACACGGCCACCTAATTGGAGATCAAGTTTTAAGAAAAATAGCGTCTCATTTAAGCCGAAAAATACACCCTAATGATGTGTTAGGACGTTGGGGAGGAGAAGAATTCCTCATACTTACGCTAGAAAATGACAGCACAAAGGTATTGGAGCTTGCTGAGCGCTTGCGTGATACCCTCAGTCAGCTAGATATCACTCCAGTGTTAAGCATTACCGCTAGTATCGGTATTGGTTATTCTGATGAAGGAAAGACAACAAACGATGTGTTTAAAATTGCAGATAACAACTTGTATACGGCCAAAAATATCGGTAGAAACAGAATAATTGACTCTCAATTAGCCAAATAAGTACGTATTACAACGCTGCCATCTACACTAAAGCACCCAAAAAAGGTTTTTCACATGGAAACCCCCCCTTTTTAAAGACAATGTCTATTAATGCTTGCTCCACCAGTTGTTTACGATAGGGCCATCTGTCGCTTGAAACGGCACTCCAAAAACAGGAGTACTAATGAGAACACCCTGCTGCTCAGCCTCCATAACGACTCTGTCTAACGGTTCGTACCAAGTGTGGAACGACAAATCAAACGTCCCATTGTGAATGGGCACCATCACCTTACCTCTCAGGTCGATATGCGCTTGAACACTCTCCTCAGGCAACATATGAATGTCCTTCCAAGCCTGATCATAGGCGCCCGTTTCCAATAACGTTAAGTCAAAAGGCCCATATTTATCACCAATCTCTTTAAACCCATCAAAATAGCCAGAGTCACCACTAAAGTACAAACTCGTCTGTGGCGTTTTGATGACCCAAGATCCCCATAATGTATGGTTACTGTCCCCTATTGCTCGGCCTGAGAAGTGCTGAGTCGGGGTAAATGCCACTAATGCCTGTTCTGTTTCAATTTCTTGCCACCAATCGAATTCTTGAACCTTATTGGGTGCAATACCCCATTTAACCAAGTCGCCTTTGACACCTAAAGGAACTAAGAAGGACGCCGTTTTACCTGCTAAAGCTCGAATGCTACTTTCATCTAAGTGATCATAATGATTATGCGAAATCAATATTCGCTCGATATTAGGTAAATCAACAGGTTCAATAGGTGCATCGTGAAAACGCTTCGGTCCTAAAAAAGTAAATGGCGATGCCCTGTCTGCAAAAATAGGATCAATAAGCCAATACTCCCCCATCACTTTTAATAGGACGGTAGAATGACCTAATTTAATAATATGTACCGTGTCTTGGCTTAGGTCGTCTAGTAGCTCCTTCGTAACCGTTTCTACAGGAATGCCAAATTTAGGGGTTTGATCAATTGATTCCTCAGTTATATATCGCTTCAATATGGTTAATGTTTTTTCTACTGATTGAACATTTACTTCAGCTGCATTACTGAATTTCGTTCCTTGGTATTGTTTCGACCGCGCATTTATTTCAGAGTCCGTTTCTGATACCAGCTGAGCGTTGACGGTATATCCACCAACAGCGATAAAAACGGTCACAACAAGCAAAGCCCAAAGAGCAAATTTCATACAATTCCTACACAGTAAACAGTTAAACTATTCTTCGTAATCAGTTCTACAACTTTCTATAAAGACGCAATACCTAAGATCTTACTAGTTTAATGAAAAAAGCAACTTTTATATATGGAACAGAAGTGAGTATTCAAATGAAGACTATTTACCAGTAGTGAATATACAAGATAAAAAAAAGGCACCTATAAATAGGCACCTCTCTTTATAACAATAAATAATACGGTGATTATTTATTGAACTTCTTGATTTCGCCACTTTCCAAACGAGCGAAGTAAGAAATGTATTCTTTCTTCACGATTGGCACTAAGCAGTACAAACCAATGATGTTAACAACAGCCATTGCAAAGATCATAGCATCAGAGAAATCGATAACTGGACCTAGGCTTGCAGATGCACCAACAATAATGAACAAGCAGAACAGTAATTTAAATGCTAGCTCAGCAGCTTTGCCTTCACCGAACAAGTAAGTCCATGCTTTTAGACCGTAGTAAGACCAGCTCAACATCGTAGAGAAAGCAAACATAACAACGGCTAATACTAAGATGTATGGGAACCAGCTAAATGCAGAACCAAATGCCGCAGATGTCAACGCAACACCAGAGCTACCGTCTTGAGTCATAATTGAAGTACCAGCTTCATTCAGAACATAAAGACCTGTAGATGGGTCTGATACTAATTGGCCTGTAATAATGATTACAAGCGCTGTCATCGTACAAATAACAACCGTGTCAATGAAAGGCTCAAGCAAAGATACCAGACCTTCTGTAATTGGCTCATTCGTCTTAACGGCGGAGTGAGCAATCGCCGCAGAACCAACACCGGCTTCGTTCGAAAACGCCGCACGTTTGAAGCCTTGAATCAACGCACCAACCATACCACCAGCAACACCAAGACCTGTGAAAGCACCTTCAAAGATTTGACCGAAAGCCCAACCGATTTGATCAATGTTCATCAGTAGGATCACTAAGCCAGCACCAACATAAAGAATACCCATGAAAGGAACGATCTTTTCTGTTACTTTCGCAATAGATTTGATACCACCAATAATAACTAAGAATACGATTGCAGAAAAGATAACACCTGTAATCCAACCTGGGTAATCGCCAACAACACTGCTTAATTGAGCATGTGCTTGGTTTGCTTGGAACATGTTACCGCCACCAAACGCACCAAAGATACAGAAGACTGCAAATAGCGCTGCTAGGAATTTACCACCTGGGAGGCCACGTTCTTCGAAACCTTTAGAGATGTAGTACATCGGTCCACCAGATACACTACCGTCTTTATATTCATTACGGTATTTAACACCTAGCGTACACTCAACGAACTTAGTTGCCATCCCCATCAGACCCGCTAGGATCATCCAGAATGTTGCTCCTGGGCCACCAATACTAATCGCAACAGCAACACCTGCAATGTTACCTAGACCAACGGTACCAGATAGGGCCGTTGTTAATGCTTGGAAGTGACTTACTTCACCAGCATCTTTAGGATCAGAGTAATCGCCTTTTACAAGATCGATCGAATGACCAATAGCGCGGAACTGAACAAAACCAAAGTACAAAGTAAATACGGTTGCACCAATGACTAACCAAAGTACGATCCAAGGGAAAGACGTTCCAGGTAGTGGAGAAAAGATTAAGCTAACGAACCAACCGGTTGAAGCTGCAAAAGCACTGTTTACTGCGGCATCAATACCTTCAGCTCTAGCAACAGTTGTTTGAAACATACCCATAAAGAGTATGATCATTGAATACATAGTGTTTCTTAATTTCATAATTACCCCTTAGCCTACAACCGTTACTGGTACTGTTGAGCTCATTACCAAGTTTGCTGTCACACTACCAAATACACGAGATGAGAAACCCGCGGCAGAAGAACGAGCAACAATAATTTGTTCCGCGTTTGTTTCAACTGCTACAGAGTTCAATAAGTGAGCAACTTTACCGTGTAGAACACGCCCTTCAGCAGCAAAACCTTCATCACGAATTAACTTAACGGCAGGGGATACAACACGTTCATTTGCAATAATAATTGCATCTTCACGTTGTTTGTTTCGGTGGGCATTTTCTTCCGGTGTTTGGAAAGAGTAAGGAGACCATTCAATTACATAGACGACTTCGATTTTGCAGTCAGATCCAATCAATGTGGCTAGACGTTTAGTGTATGACAAGGCGCGAGCACCTGCTTCACTACCGTCTATACCAACAATCAGAGTTGTTGACATAGATAAACCCTCTTTTATGATTTAATAATTATAATTGCGGACGTTTTTTTATACTGAGAATGGGGAAAAACAGCGATGAACATGCAAGAAATTCATTAATGTGCTGCTCAGTTCTTAGCAAGTGTCCTAAGTATTTCATGAGCAATAAATATTACCACAACCTATAAATACCTTTTTTATGGCTGTCAGTCAAAATTTTTAGCTAAAAAACGCCCAATTGAAAGACGAATCTGTAAAAATTTAATGCTGTTTTAGGCAATTCTAGTAGGTAAAACTGAAATCTGAGGGATTTCTGACGCAAAACTCCCCTCAAAATTACCCATTTCCCCTATTTATCAGATAAAAAATACGACAAGTGCGACATAGAAAAAATAGTCATCCATCTGCGGTATACCAAACTACACTTAAGGCAAAGGATCTAATCCAATACTCTGTATCCAAAGAAATAAAACCAAGTAGGGGAGAACACTATGGCGACTATATTATGTTATGGCGATTCATTAACTTGGGGAGCCGCACCTCACGGAAGCCGATTCAATCGGAATCAACGTTGGCCTGAGTTATTAGGAGAAAAGCTTGGGGCAAATAATGAAGTCATTAATCTGGGATTACCCGGACGGACGACCATTTGGGACGACCCTTTTAAAGAAGGTCGTAACGGGTCATTATCAATACAAGCCGCATTAGAAATATTTGGCCCGGTTGATATACTAGTGCTCATGCTTGGGACAAATGATTTAAAGCGCTACTTTAATGTAGGAGCGTACGAAGCAGCCAAAGGCATTGAACAAATCATTCAAAAAGTACGGGTACCCAGCCCTCATTGTTTCTCGACACCTAAAGTCGTTATTATTGCCCCTCCAAATATTTTATCCCCAAAAGGAGATTTAGCAGACATGTATCAAGGTGCCGTGGAAAAGTCACAGGATTTACACCAACATTATCAAAGAGTTGCAACATTATACGACTGCGAGTTTCTAAATTCAGCGGGCATCATACAGCCGAGTGAATTGGATGGAATACACCTTGATTTGCTAGCGAATCAGCGCCTTTCTGAGGAGTTAGAGCCTATTATCTTAAAATTATTAAATCATTAAGTTATTGATATATAATGATATATAATTTATTTTGGTCATTTTTAGGTAGAATGTAAGCAGGCTCTTTATTAATATTGAACAGACTTATCTTCTACCTTGAAACCATCGTATTTAATAAAAAAATGAAGCAATCACGTCCTTTTTGATTCGCCCAACAAAAAAACGTTTATTTTTTATAGAGTTATAGCAATCATGAGTTAGCCACAGCGTAAGCAAGGCTTTTCTAAATTACATACACATTTTTATCCACAGGTAAGAACAATCCTATTTTATACAGATAGATTCACTGTACGCTTACTATTTACAGAGACTGTCACTAATTATTATAGAAAGCGATCGTTACTCTATTAACATCCAATATAAAAAATGAGAGGTATGCAAAAGTATGAACGTTGCTTTTATTGGTCTTGGAACCATGGGGTATCCCATGGCAGGGCATCTAAGTACACAATGTGACACAGTCACTGTTTTTAATAGAACACAATCGAAAGCAGAAACATGGGCACAAAACCATGCTGGAAACTGGGCAGCGACGCCGGCACTGGCATCTCACAATAAAGACATTGTTTTTACTTGTGTAGGAAACGATAACGACTTACGAGAAGTGTATTTAGGCGAGCATGGCGCTTTTGCTAACGCGACGACAGGCACGGTTTTTGTTGATCATACAACAGCATCAGCGGAAGTCGCTCAAGAGCTTGCCAAGATTGCTAGCGATAAAGGCTGCTACTTTTTAGATGCACCAGTATCAGGTGGTCAAGCGGGCGCTGAAAACGGTGTGCTTACTGTCATGGTTGGTGGGGAAAGCGCTGTATTAGATAAGGTCCGTCCAATTATGGATTGCTACTCTAAATCCATTGTTTTACAAGGTCCTGTTGGTAACGGTCAAATAGCGAAGATGGCCAATCAAATTTTGATCGCTGGCGTCTTATCCGGCTTGTCAGAAGGCATCCGCTTTGCTCAAAAAGCAGGATTGGATATTGCCACACTCGTGGAAACGCTCAAATACGGTGCCGCTGGTTCGTGGCAACTAGAAAACCGTGGAGAAACAATGGCAAAAGACCAATTCGATTTTGGGTTTGCTATAGAGTGGATGCATAAAGACCTTGGCCTTTGCTTAGATCAAGCCGAGAAGATGTCACTCAATCTGCCTTTAACCCAAGATGTTGATGATAAATACCAAGCGTTGATTACAGAGGGGTTGGGTCGCTGCGATACGTCTGTTTTAATCAAATCCCTAAAATAAGCTGACTAACTGAAAGGAAGCCGCGCTAACAGAGGCTCTCCTTGAATAAAAATTTTCTTTATCTCGAAAACCAATAAATTCTTTGATTTTATTGGTTTTTTTTATACCTTTTAAACTATTCCATTCAATATATGCATAATGAATATCGTTATTTCGATTGGCCATTCAATATTCCTTAGCTACCCTTAAGGGACTCTGTTTTACACGTTTATAAGAAATAAGTGACATCAAAACAGATAAAGGGGGCTCACGGATGAGGAAATCACTCTGTTCTACCAGTCGAAGGGTAGGACAGAGTGGTTATAAACACGTAGCACTCTTTGCTGCCTCTCTTTATATAAAAACTAAAAAAGTACTATCTGACTTTGAACTGTATTCATTCATCACGATAAGAGAATCGGAGAAATATAATGATAAAAGGGCTAGCCGCTTTACCAATGGCCATTATGGCTGCGACTGCAATTTCAACATCTGCACATGCAGCATCAACGTTTGTATATTGTTCCGAAGGGAGCCCAGAAGGCTTTAACCCTGCGTTCTACACTTCTGGAACAACATTCGATGCTTCTTCTAAAAACATGTTCAACCGTCTTTTTGAATTCAAACTTGGAACCACTCAAACAGAGCCAGGTCTTGCAGAAAGCTATGAAGTGACTCCTGATGGATTAGAGTACACGTTCAACTTGCGTAAAGGCGTGAAGTTCCATTCATCAAAAGACTTCAAACCAACACGTGACTTCAATGCAGATGATGTAATTTTCTCTTTTGCTCGTCAGTGGGACGCAAACCATCCTTTCCATAAAGTCTCTGGTGGTTCTTATGAGTACTTCACAGGCATGGGCATGGATTCGTTGATCAAAGACATTGTTAAAGTCGATGATTACACAGTGAAATTTGTTTTGAATAATCCTGAAGCACCTTTCATTGCTAACTTGGCAATGGACTTCGCATCTATTTTCTCAGCAGAACAAGCTGATGTGCTAATGAAAAAGGGCATGCCAGAGCAAATCGATATCAACCCAGTAGCAACGGGTCCATTTCAAAAAGTTCAGTACCAAAAAGATTCTTTAATTCGCTACACAGCATTTGAAGATTATTGGAAAGGTAAACCAGAAATCGATCGTCTTGTTTTCTCTATCACTCCTGACGCATCCGTTCGTTACGCTAAATTGAAAGCGGGCGAATGTCATATGATACCGTATCCAAATCCAGCCGATTTGGAACAGATGAAAGCAGATGAAGACATCAACTTAATGAGCCAAGAAGGTCTAAACGTGGGTTACCTTGCGTTTAACACTCAAAAGCCTCCTTTTGATGACGTTCGCGTACGCCAAGCTTTGAACCTTGCAACCAATAAAGATGCGATTATCAACTCTGTTTTCCAAGGTGCAGGTAAAGCAGCTAAGAACCCAATTCCACCAACAATGTGGTCTTACAACAATAAGGTGGTTGATTACAACTACGACCCAGTTAAAGCAAAACAATTGTTGAAAGAAGCGGGTTATGAAAACGGTTTCTCAACAAACATCTGGGCAATGCCTGTTCAACGTCCATACAATCCAAATGCCCGTCGTATGGCGGAAGTTATGCAAGAAGATTGGTCTAAAGTTGGCGTTGAAGCCGAAATCGTATCTTACGAATGGGGTGAGTATCTAAACCGTTCGAAGAAAGGCGAACATGAAACCGTTCTACTAGGTTGGACGGGAGACAATGGTGATCCAGATAACTTCCTATACGTACTACTAGGCTGCGATGCTGTTGGTGGATCAAACCGCGCTCAATGGTGTGATACCGAATTTAACGACTTACTCGTAAAAGCAAAACAAGACTCCAATGTTGCTAACCGTACTAAGTACTATGAAGAAGCTCAAATGGTCTTCAAGCGCGAAGCGCCTTGGATCACAGTCGCTCACTCTATTGTTTACGAACCTGTTCGTAAAGAAGTGAAGAACTTCATCATCGATCCTCTCGGTGGACACTACTTCTCTGGTGTTAGTTTAACCAAATAGTTCCCGCCCAAAAAAAGCTAGAACAGGCCTCCTGTTCTAGCATTTGCGTTTCAAGAGATCTTTTATGTTCCAGTTTATTTTACGTCGTTTAAGTTTAGTGATTCCCACTTTTCTCGGTATCACCTTACTTACTTTTACCCTCATTCACATGATTCCTGGCGATCCAATTGAAGTAATGGCCGGAGAGCGAGGCGTGTCTGCTGAACGTCATGCAATGCTCAGTGCTGAATTAGGCTTTGATCAACCGTTATACATTCAATATTTTCGCTATGTTAGAGGAGTATTACAGGGGGATTTAGGCAATTCCCTCGTCACAAGAACGCCCGTACTGGATGAGTTTTTGGCTTTATTTCCTGCCACCGTTGAATTATCAGTATGTGCTGCACTTTTTGCTATTCTCATCGGTTTACCTGCTGGCATTATTGCCGCAGTAAAACGAGGCACCATTTTTGATCACTCTGTAATGACGGTCTCTCTAACTGGCTACTCTATGCCCGTTTTTTGGTGGGCGTTATTATTAATGCTTATTTTTTCCGTCAACTTAGGTTGGACTCCCGTATCTGGTCGCATCGACGTTGTGTATTGGATTGATAACACAACGGGCTTTATGTTGATAGACACTTGGTTATCAGACGAAGAGGGAGCCTTCGCTTCTGCTGTTTCACATTTGATTTTACCGAGTATTGTTCTTGGCACCATTCCAATGGCGGTGATTGCACGTATGACACGTTCTTCAATGCTAGAAGTGCTAAGTGAAGATTACATTCGTACTGCTCGCTCTAAAGGCATCGCACCTTGGCGAGTCATTGTTATTCACGCATTACGTAATGCACTTATTCCAGTCGTAACAGTTATCGGTTTGCAAGTGGGTATTTTACTTTCAGGAGCCATCCTAACGGAAACCGTATTTGCTTGGCCGGGGATTGGTAAATGGTTAATTGAATCCATTGGTCGACGTGACTACCCCGTTGTGCAAGGTGGTATTTTAATCGTTGCCACAATCATCATTGTCGTTAACCTTCTCGTTGATATTGCTTACGGCATTATTAATCCTCGTATTCGCCACAGTCATTAAGGAAATAACATGAGTACTGAGCCTATGACCGTCGCAATAGACACTCTGGCTACACCCATACCAAAAACACCACTGCAAGAATTTTGGTATTACTTTAAAAGCAATAAAGGCGCGGTTGCAGGCCTTGTTTTTATTATCTTTATTAGCTTCCTAGCCGTTTTCGCTGACTTAATTGCGCCTCATTCCCCTTCAGAACAAGCCCGAGATGCATTATTACTTCCGCCAGCTTGGCTAGATGGAGGTAATTGGGGTTACCTGCTTGGCACTGACGATGTAGGTCGTGACATTTTATCTCGCTTGATCCATGGTGCACGACTTTCCATTGCGGTAGGCATTATTTCAGTCACCTTTTCACTTTTTGTTGGCATTTTATTAGGATTAACTGCTGGCTATTGTAAAGGGGTGATTGATACAGCCATCATGCGCATCGTCGATATTATGTTGGCCATGCCAGGCTTGCTATTAGCGATCGCTATCGTAGCGATTCTTGGGCCAAGCATTATCAACGCCGCATTGGCAATTTCCATTGTATCCCTACCTCATTATGTCCGTTTAACACGTGCCGCGACGATGGCGGAGATGTCACGAGACTACGTTACCTCTTCGCGTGTAATCGGTGCTGGTCCATTACGTTTAATGTTCATCTGTATTCTACCAAATTGCCTAGCACCGCTTATCGTGCAAGCGACTCTAGGCTTTTCAACAGCAATTCTAGACATGGCTGCATTAGGTTTCCTTGGTCTAGGCGCTCAACCACCCACTCCTGAATGGGGGAGCATGTTGGCAAATGCCTTACAATTTGTACAACGCGCATGGTGGGTTGTTACTTTCCCAGGCTTAATGATACTGATCACTGTATTGGCCTTTAATCTCATGGGCGATGGTTTGCGCGATGCCCTTGATCCTAAGCTAAAACAGTAGGAATTTGTTATGTCATTGTTACAACTAGAAAATTTATCCGTTACCTTTGGTCAATTTAAAGCCGTCGACAACATTAGCTACAAAGTAGAAGAAGGCGAAGTATTGGGTATAGTTGGTGAGTCTGGATCAGGAAAAAGTGTTAGCTCATTGTCTATTATGGGGCTGATCGATTTCCCCGGTAAGGTAGACGCAGACACATTATCATTTGACGGACAAGATCTGTTAACCATGCCAGAAAAGCAGCGTCGAAAATTAACCGGTTCTGAAATCGCCATGATTTTCCAAGACCCTATGACAAGCTTAAATCCTTGTTTTACCGTTGGTTACCAAATCATCGAAGCGTTAAAGACACATCAAGGTGGATCGAAGAAAGAGCTGACGGCTCGCGCAGTAGAGCTGCTTACACAAGTCGGTATTCCGGCACCAGAGACACGTTTATCCGCATACCCACATCAGTTATCAGGTGGTATGAGTCAACGTGTCATGATTGCAATGGCCATTGCCTGTAACCCACGATTGTTAATTGCCGATGAACCAACCACCGCATTAGATGTGACCATTCAGGCACAAATTATCGATTTGTTAATTGAGTTACAACGTAAGAAGAAAATGGGGCTTGTTCTAATCACGCATGACTTGGCACTGGTTGCG
Organism: Marinomonas phycocola; assembly: GCF_047525455.1. Taxonomy (NCBI): domain Bacteria; kingdom Pseudomonadati; phylum Pseudomonadota; class Gammaproteobacteria; order Oceanospirillales; family Oceanospirillaceae; genus Marinomonas; species Marinomonas phycocola. The sequence continues at coordinate 176,499 of NZ_JBLIXL010000004.1, read as the reverse complement.
GAAGTAGCCCATCGAGTTATCGTTATGTATGCGGGTCAAATTGTGGAGTCTGGGCCAGCTACAGATGTGTTCGTTAACCCTAAACACCCTTACACTCAGGCATTACTGAAGTCTTTACCAGAGTCCTCTACCGGTCAAAGTCGTTTAGACGCATTGTCTGGCGTTGTTCCTGGTGTTTACGACCGTCCTGCTGGCTGTTTGCTTAGCTCTCGTTGCCCTTATGCTACTGATTTTTGCCGCTCCGTAGAACCAGAGACTCAAGGCACCTTAGATCGACAAGTGAAATGCCATACACCACTGGGTTTTGAAGGGAGGCCGACTGCATGAGTAATATAAACGATACGTTAATTCTACAAGGTACAGATTTAAAACAGCACTATGTGGTAAAACAAGGGCTCTTTAAAGACGATGCGCTAGTAAAAGCGGTCGATGGTGTCAGCTTCCAGCTTGAGCGTGGTAAAACACTGGCTGTGGTAGGGGAGTCTGGCTGTGGCAAATCCACCCTAGGCCGAATGCTGACCATGATCGAAACACCAACATCCGGTGAATTAGATTACAAAGGACAAAACTTATTAACGCTTACAAAATCGGAACAGATGGCATTGCGTCAACGAATTCAGATCATTTTTCAAAACCCTTATGGTTCATTGAACCCGAGGAAGAAAATTGGTGACATTCTAGAGGAGCCGTTGGTGATCAATACCAAACTGAGCAAAGTCGATCGGAAGAAAAAAGCCCTCGCTATTATGTCCAAAGTTGGCCTTAAAACAGAACATTATGATCGTTATCCACATATGTTTTCGGGTGGGCAACGACAGCGTATTGCGATTGCTCGTGGGTTAATGCTCGATCCTAATGTCATTGTAGCCGACGAACCCGTATCCGCTTTGGATGTGTCGGTTCAAGCGCAAGTATTGAATTTGATGATGGATTTACAGGAAGAATTTGGACTGAGCTATGTCTTTATCTCCCACGATTTGTCTGTTGTAGAGCACATAGCTGATGATGTTGTGGTGATGTATCTAGGCAAAGTGGTTGAACAGGGACCTAAAGAGCAAATCTTTGCGAACCCGAAACACCCTTACACCTTAGCCTTAATGTCCAGTACGCCGCAATTGTCTCCCGAAAAACGCCGAAAACGCATCAAACTAGAAGGTGAGCTGCCTTCTCCATTAAACCCACCAAGTGGCTGTGCTTTCCATGGTCGATGCAGCTTTGCTAACGACCGTTGTAAAACAGAAACACCGCATTTACGCAGTGAAGGCAATCAGCGAATTGCCTGTCATGCAGTGGAAGAAAATAGAATGGATCTAGAAGAAGCGCTAGCGTAAGCAAGCTTTTACTCTTTGTTCAACCAAAAAAGGAGCCCACAGTAGGGTTCTTTTTTTAATACGTGGCGGACTCTACCATGGCTTAAAGCCATGGTAGAGTCTTTCACCAGCTTTAAATAAACGATTTATTTCGGCTTTTTTTGCTTTCCATAATAAATGGCGTAACCCTTTTCTCGTTGTAAACGAGTGTGTGTACCCAAAGCAGCATCAATAAAAGGCGCGTAACGAAGGAAGTCATTCGCTACAACAAACAATTCGCCATTCAATGTCAGATGGTGTTTCACATTCGCGAAGAAACTCTCTGGAATGCTGTAATCCGTTGAAAGGCCAGTATGGAAAGGCGGATTAGAAATAATGTAATTAAACCGTCCTTGTAATGCTTGTAAACCGTTCGATCCAAGAGTTGTTAAAAAAGCACTCACACCATTGGCTTCAAAGGTCAATGCGGTTGCTTTTAATGCCAGCGCGCTGTCGTCCAACGCCGTTACTTTCGCACCAGTTTGATTATGCAACCACAGAGAAATGATGCCATCGCCACAGCCAAAATCTAAGAAGCGCGCATGTTGTACATCACTCATAAAGCAGTGCTCGGATAATTGTTCTAATAATAGGGCCGTACCTTTATCCAATTTTTTATGACCAAATACGCCCGGAATACTACACAAGGTAATCGTTTGACCGGCCACTTTTTCTTGCCATCGAGTAATCCACTTTTCAAAGACAAACGCAGGAGAAGGAGACTGCTTTTGCGCGTTATAAATTAAACAATGTTTCGCTGCATCCACTTTACCCGCCATCTCAGCCAAGGGTTCAAGGCGCTTGTATGATGACTTTACTCCGCTTTTATTGTCTCCTACTAACCAGACTTTCCCACCTATTTTTAAATGAGGCAGGGTCGCAGCAATTAAGTAGTCCAAAAGCTCTTTGGCTTTCGGCTGAATAATAATGACATGATCAAACGTCTCTTCTGACGATTGTGTCCAAAGCGCATTAAATTCCATTTTCGCTTCGTCAAGACCGCCTTGTACCAAACGATCAAACACGGTTTTTGATTGGCTCCAAACAGACACATCGGCTTGAGAAACCAATTCAAGAGGATACGCATCGTCTGGATTGGCAAACAACACCTTGCCTGTAAACGCTTCTGCAACGCGTTGTAGAAGTAGACTGGTAGGATTAAGATTCATAGGTAATTGCTAACTCTTGTTGAGTGATGTTTGCCACCGATTCTAACAGGGCATTAAGTGGGGTCGTATTCAGTTCAGGCTGAACACGAGGGTATCTGGGATGTTGTCTGTCGTTTAACAAAGGGGATTCCCATCCGCATGTATGCTGGAGAAAATCCCTCACAAACGCATCACCTTGTTCCATACAGCCTGCTAAAATAACATCCGCGTAGCTTAATGTAATGGGGCATGCAGGCGTGGGTGGCGTAATGTCATCAGAATGATAAATCCACACTGTGCCGTTTGGTAACGCTTCGTCTTGATAAGAGGATAACTGAGAAGAGTCAATTTGTGCTCTTTCATAGCCTTGTTCGCGTAGATCAAAAACAGGGATTTCTGCTTCTGATATTTCAATTAAGACGCCATTGCAATAGGCTCCTTTCTTAGGAATTACGGCCACAGAACTCATGCCAAATTCCGACGTCATAACCGACCAATGACGTTCAAAGTCTGCTATTTTTATTGGCCAAACACGGCCTGTTTCCCCTGTTTTTGCACGACTGATACCACTAATTAGGCTGCCATAACCTACAATAAAATGTCTATTTTGAACGCTCACTATGTCAAAACTCTCTCTGGGTTCTTACTTTGGTCTAATCATACCTGAGAGTGCTAAGAAAGCGTACTGACAGAATTTTGTATCCCGTTTTTCGCATCTTGTATTTCACCCCGCCCCATTTTAACCAAAGACCAAAGTTGAGCTTTCTATCATTAGATTATGCAATGTCTGCAAGGCTTCTCTTTGTTAAGTAGGTATATTCATCAAATTAAAGACTGAAAATACGCATGTCTTAGAAGATAATAGAAAACACATAACGCAATTAGACTTTGTATCAAACGAATTCAAAATAAGGAGTAACATTGTGGAGCATTTACTTTGGTGGCAGTACAGCTTAATTGCTTTAATTTTCATCTGGAGTGGCTTTGTGCGCAGTGGATTAGGTTTTGGTGGTGCAGCGCTGGCATTACCGTTTTTATTGCTTGTCTTTAATGAACCCATCGTATTTTTACCCCTTATCGCGATACAGCTACTGGTGTTCTCTAGTTGGATTGCGTATCAAGGTCATAAAAAAAGCCAAGAAGCCAAGCAACTGGATGCAACGCAAGACTCTAATATTGATTGGCGCTATTTAAAATACGCGATGGGTATCATAATTGTGCCTAAAATGATTGGCGTGTTTGGCTTGTTAACTTTACCTTCCAGCACCATGACAGCCATTATTTTTTCCATTGTGGCTGTTTATGCTGTGTCCTATATCCTCAATAAACCCTTCATCAGTAACCGCCCGTATTTAGACATTCTCTTTCTTATTATTGGGGGCTATTTCAGCGGCGCATCGTTAATTGGAGCACCATTGATTGTGGCGGTTTTTGCCACTAAAGTCGCCAAACATCAACTCAGAGACACCTTGTTTGTCCTGTGGTTTATTTTGGTCGTGATAAAAATGACTTCCTTTCTCATCGCAGGAGTCGACCTACAATTGATCCATCAATTATGGCTCTTACCTTGCGCCTTTATTGGCCATTTATTAGGGCAGGCCTTTCATGAAAAAATACAAAAAGCCGAAACGCCTGTATTTTTTAGAGTGATTGGTATTGCACTGTTATTCATCTGTTGTATTGGTGTGTATTCGTCGCTTCAGACATCACTGACTTAATACAGATGGTTGATTTTCAAAATACAGGTAACAGTTCTTATAAAAGTAGATTAAGTTATGCCAAATAAATAAAGTAATGGCATCTTAATCTACTTAGTAATGGGCATTAACTATTGATACAAAAGTGTTTTTTTAACACCTCTTTGCATTTGTTGATACAAGCCTTTCCCTGCGATACAACTGATTAGAAACAATCCTATCCATATCCAACTGTGATCCAATGACGCAATCGACAGTAACCAGCCGATTAATACATTCCCCACAAAGGCATACACGCCGCCAATACAGGCATACAAACCATAATACCGACCTAGCTGATCTGTAGAGCAGAATCTAGGGACATAAGCCCCTAGCAAAGGAAAAACTAACATGGAACCCATACTAAAAAATACCGCGCAGATCAAAAATGGCAGTGCAGGAAACCACAAAATAGGCAAGCTCAACCAAAGGTAACTGCTGCCCATTAAACTCATGCCCAGCCCCATGCCAAGCGCTGTACCCAATACTTTTTCGACAAAACGACTGATGGGAATTTGCAATAAAACCCCCATAATGGAGGAGGTGGCAAATACCCATGTGATAATCCTAACATCGTCTGTTAACGTGCGGATTTCGCTCGGTATTGCCATATACAATTGATGAAAAAGCAATGGATAAACCGAAGCAAAGCCAACAAAGTACATAAAAGGCTTATTGTGAATCATCGAGCGCCATTGCACCCAAAAAGGTGATGTATCATGCGCTGTATCGCAATCAACATTGGCTGACTGGCTATTCGGCAAGTAATACCATTGAACCACCAGTAAAAGGCTAAAGAAGCCCGCAGAAAGCAGCCCAATCCATGAAAAAGACAACATTAATAAGCTAAGTCCGACTAGTGGCCCCAGAAGCATCCCGGCTTCACTGGTGACATTTTGCAAAGCAAAAATACGATCGCGTTCTTGCTGTTTTGGATACTCTGAAGCCAAATACGCTTGGCTACTTGGGGTAAACAAAGCCCCTGCAAAACCCGATAAAAAAGCGCCTACAACCAACACAGCAAACTCATCGCCAACTCCTAGAAAGGCAAAACCAACTACTCGAACAGCACAACCGACCAAAATCGTGTGTTTATAACCAAAGTAATCGCCTAACGTACCGCCAACCAGAAACAGCCCTTGTTGGCTTAACACTCTAAGACCAATAATAAACCCCACATACCAACCGCTTAGTCCCAAGTCTTGTTCTAAATGGTCCGCCAAATAGGGCAGCATCATGTAAAAGCCTAAGTTAAAGGTAAAACCGTTTAATACTAAGACACGACCGGCTGAAGACAGGCTTTTCCAATCTTCTAAAAAACCTCTAAAAAGCATCATTATTCACATCAACTTGTTGGTTCTTTATCTGGCGCTTATTGAATAATTTGAGACAAGACATCGTCTACACGTTGTGGCTTTAAGACCACTTTAGATCGCAGTTTAGGGGATTTCGTAAGGACTGTTTCTAAGTTTTTAGCTTGCCCAACCTGTATCATTCCGACCATGCCCATCATCAAGTGGGGAGGGCAATAGTACAAATGCAAACCTTCTGTTTGAAGTGATATCGTAAACGATTCACCAACAGGGGTTTTCCATGATGTGTCTCCTGTTGGCACAATATAAGAACGCGCATTATGACCGCTATTCGTTGGCACAAACGTCACCGTATCGCCTACCGCCGCATGCACAAAATCGGGTTCAAAGATCATGCCGCCTTTTTCACCATAGTTCAGCATTTTTACCGACCAGTCTGCCGAAAATACCGTATTAATACAGAGAATAAATAGACACGAAATCAATACTTTAAACACTTAACTCTTCCTCTTTTTTTACTGTTTTATGCTCGTATACATGTGATGCAGAGCGATCCTTTTTTCGAACCGTACGGACAAAAGGCGTCCCTGATGAATCATGTAAAATCTCAGCATCGATGTTATACACCGCTTGTATCATGCTGGATGTCAAAACATCGTTAGGGGGTCCTTGATCGACCACGTTCCCATCTTTTAACACCAACAGGTTATCGGCATACTGAGCTGAGAGATTCAAATCATGCAGTACTAATAAAGAAATCCAATTTTCTTTTTTAGTCCGTTCCGCCAAATGCTCTAGCAACACATGTTGAAAATGTAAGTCCAACGCACTTACAGGTTCATCAAGCATGACTATCTTAGGTTTTCTCATTAAGGCCTGAGCGAATAACACCATTTGGCATTGGCCTCCACTCAAGGTGCTCACATCTCGATTAGCAAGATGCACAAGACCGATGTCATCTAACGCCATCAAAGCGTCTTGGATCATTTGCTCTTCTAACCGAAAACTCAAAGCATCGAGTTGCCCTAATAGCACCACTTCTAATACACTCAAACCTGCATCTAATCGAGTGTCTTGTGGCATATAGCCAAATTGCTGTCTCCAAGAGGCCATTTTTTTATCGTCCAACAGTAATCCCTGACAAGAAACTGCACCAGACTGACGTTTCACTTCACCAAATAAGGTTTTTAATAATGTACTTTTCCCTGTGCCATTCGGTCCAATAATAACGTGGACTTTCCCAGCCTCTAACTCAAAGGACATGTCCTCAGCCAAAACCAACTTGTCCAGCATAACCCTAAGATGTTCAATTTTTAGCATTATTATTTCCTCTTGCTTATAATCAACCAAAAGAAGAAAGGCACGCCAATAATGGCGGTCACAATACCAATAGGAAACAAGGCTCCAGGGACAATAACTTTTGATAATACAGAAGCACTCGACAACAAGAATGCCCCTAAAATAAACGACAACGGTAAGAAATAACGTTGATCTTCACCCACAATCATACGGGCCATATTGGGTGCAACAATACCGACAAAACCAATAATACCAACAAAACTTGTGACTGTTGCCGTCATCACAGCCACTAAAAACAACGTTTTAAGACGCAGGCGTGCCACATCCACCCCCAAACTCTTTGCTCTTGCTTCACCCAACCTCAACGCAGTTAATTTCCACGCGTCGCGCATAAGAAAGAACAAACAAATTGCGGTAACGAGACAAACCAAAGCAACGCTGTTCCAATTGGATTTTGATAAGCTTCCAAACAGCCAAAATAAAATTTGCTGACTCAATTCAGGTGAAGAAACAAATTGAACTAAAGACAATAACGATTGGAATAAAAAGAGCAAAGCAATCCCAGCAAGCACGAGTTGTCCTGAATTGATTCGTCTCATCATCGCCAAGGAGAATAAAAACAAAGCTGCCAACATACAGAATAAAAATGCACTAATAGGCACAACAATGCTGGGACTAAAGCCAAAGGTATCAAAGAATAACGCAGCGGCAGCACCAAATCCTGCGGCGGCTGCAAGCCCTAATGTATAAGGGCTCGCCATAGGGTTATTGAGCAGCGTTTGCATTTCAGCACCGCCGACACCCAAGACACCACCGACTAGCACCGCCATAATCGCAATGGGTAAACGTAACTTCTGGACAATCACTTGCGTTGTTGGATCAACCTCGATAGGAACCCCGGCTAAATGCAGTAAGGCATCCAGCACACTTTGAACATTTAATAATGCAGGGCCCGTTGCGATGTCTAAGATAAAAGAAAAGAACAAAACAAAAAGCAGTATGGCAATAATAGAAAAACGGCGCTGTTCCGTGCGCCGTTGTTCTGCTATTGCATTATGAAAAACATCAGAATGCATAAACACTGTACCTAAAGAGGATTAATCTATCGTAAACACAAAAATCACTCAGTAATGCGAGTAGCAAATGTGCCTGTAGGTGTAACAGGTAAGTATTTTTTATAGAAATCCAAATACGCTTGTTCAGGGTCTATGTCTGCAAACAAGCTCGGGTATTGTGCTTTTGCCATGTATTGCGCCATGGATGAATCTAAGATAGAACGAGACGCACCGTGATAAATTCCATAAACACGATTTTGCTTCACAGCAGGGAATGAAGACCAACCATCACGGTTAGCAAAGCCTTTTAATCGCTCAACAGATAACGCTCTATCAATACCTTGCCCCATTGGCATAGAGTTTCCTTTTACACCAGATTCAGTCCCAGTAATAAAGACTACTTCAGGTTGAGACGCTATCACTTGTTCTGGGTTCATTGGCCCCCACCACTCGACGTACGGTGCCGCAACGTTATCGCCACCCATACCTGTCGACATAGCGCCCCACATGTTCTTCCCATAGGTAAAGCTGTATTCGCTTGGTCCTTTATTACCAAATTCAATATAGGTGCGTGGCTTAGGCAAACCCGCGTCTTCAATGATTTTTTGAGTCGAGGTAATCACGGTTTCGTATTCATTCGCAATGGTTTTCGCACGTGCTTCTTGGCCCGTCAACTGACCAATAATAGCCGTACTTTTCAGGTGGCGTTCCAGTGTTTGAGCATTATAATCTACGACAACAACCGCAATGCCTTCCTCTTCCAAGAGATCCATATCCATACCCAGTCCTTTATATTGCCAGTCGGCAAGCAAGACCACATCAGGTTTTAAACTCAATACTTTTTCAATCGAGAAAGTTTGAGACTCCACATCTCCCACATCAGAGATGTCTTTTAAAGAAGGTCGATAATTGGTGTACAAAGACCAACTTGCTGGACGCCAGATCTCCCAAGTATCACGAGAAATGCCTACAACATGATCAAACGCTTTTTCAGAACCAATGGCCATATAGTCTTCTGCATAGAAACCTAAAACAACCCGTTTGGCAGGGATATCCACCTCTACTTGTCTACCTAAAACATCTTCTATTGTTGTCATGTCCGCATACGCTATTTCAGCCGCCAACAAAGAACCTACCAACGCACCCACTACACTTAATTTCATCGTAACCTTCTTAAATACAAACGAGAACTATTGTTAAATGCAAGAATCCCACAAACGATAACCAATATCAAATGGTATTAGGAACTATTTTTATTTATGGTTTTTAGCCTTTTACGCCACGCTCTCTAAACAGAGGAATGATGATCCTCCTATGTAAGATATATATTACAAAAAAACACACGATGACTATGAGCTATAACCCAAGATCTATCTTACAATTTAATGATAACGTTTCAATAAACACATATTACAACTCAACTTAAACCCAATAAGTTAGGTGTCTTCTATGTCTTTTTTCAGTGCATTTTCAATAAAAAACCGTTCATCAGGTGAGGAGTCCACCTCTCAAGACGAACCCTTTATCAACAGTCTAAATCAACATATGCCAACTATATCGTTTAACCCTGATGGCACTATTATTGAGGCAAGTGAGTTGTTTCTCACGACTGTTGGCTACTCACTTGAAGAGATAAAGGGACAGCATCACCGCATGTTTTGTGATTCAAACTACACAAAAACAAAAGAATACAGTCAATTTTGGAAAGACCTTAATGCAGCGCGAAAATTATCGGGGACATTTCAACGAAAAAATAAAAACAATGACGTTCTTTGGCTAGAAGCCACGTATTTTCCTATTATGGTTAATGGAAAAGTCGATCGGATTTTTAAAATCGCCAGCAATGTAACGGCTTCCAAAATTGATCTAGACAATCAAAACGCCATTCAAACGGCCATCGATCGCTCTTTAGGTGTAATCGAGTTTACCCCTGATGGGCACATTCTCAATGCTAACGAGAATTTTCTATCTGTAGTTCAATACGATTTATCTGAAATTCAAGGTAAGCACCATAAAATGTTCTGTACCGACGAGTTCTATAAAGATCATCCTTCGTTCTGGGCAGACCTAGCAAAAGGTAAAGTGAAATCAGGGCAATTCAAACGACTTAATAAGAAAAAAGAAACCGTTTGGTTAGAAGCCACTTACAATCCCATTTTTGATTCGAATAATACCGTTATAAAAGTCATCAAATTTGCGTCTGAAATAACAGAGCGAGTGAATCAGCAACTAGCCATTCAAAAAGCAACAGAAATAGCTCATTCCACTTCACTAGAAACCGCTCAAGTAGCAGAGCAAGGTGCGAATGTATTAAAAAATACCGTGGCCATCACGTCTCAAATCAATCTCGACATAGAAGCGTCATCGAATTTAATCGAAAAACTCAATACGCAGTCCGATGAGATTTTCAAAATTGTGAATACTATCAGCAGCATTGCGGACCAGACTAACTTATTGGCTCTTAATGCTGCGATAGAAGCCGCTAGGGCAGGTGAGAATGGCCGAGGATTTGCTGTCGTTGCCGATGAAGTACGCTCCCTCGCCTCCAGAACCAGCACCTCTACCGTTGAAATCGAAAACATGGTGAAACAAAACAGCGCTCTTGTACGTGAAGCCCGTGAAGGCATGTCACACGTTCAAACTCAATCAGTACAAAGTGCCGAACTGACTAACAGTGCTTTTGATATTATTGATGAGATTCAAAAAGGGGCAGAAAACGTGTCTAAAACCGTCTCTAAATTGGTTTAATACGCGCCAATATACGCCGTGAGTTAAAAATATAGACATCGTTAAGAAAACTCCTTGTGCTTTAGAAAACTATATTTTCAATATTCAGCTCCATGGTTGTAGATCCAGAAAAGCCGATAAGCCATTTTAAATAAGGGTCACTCTCTGCCTTTACTGAAAATCCAAAAAGAACAACATGTGGCAACTCGATAGGCAAGCAACAAGCGCCTCCTCAGAGTCAATATTGTCTGCAATAGACATCGGAATCGGAGCAATGTGCGGCGAATGAGGAGGCCGGTACAATCACCCCGCCTGCAAAATGCCATTCATGGACACGGCTGTATTTCCGCCCCAAAAATCATCGACACCCAAAGATCACTTCACCGTTGCAACGTATTCCGACATACCTACTTCCTCAATTAAGTTTTACTCAGGTAAGCTCACTCCATATTAAGTATGACTATGAGGCCATCAGAAGCTATTTAATACGTATTCAAGTAAAACAAAATCAACTTAGGTCCTTGTGTGTGATAGACGATTTTTACCAATATATTTTTTAGGAAATCCTAAGACAGCATCTTATCCTGTGAAGCACGCTTTGATGGGGGGAGCAGAATATCCATTCCCCTGATGATGTCAGAGTAGGGAGTGTGGATCATAAATTGCCCTCAGAAATACCCAGAAAAATGGGCTAATTACCACTCCTTTACAATAGTTAGGAATAACTGGGATATACACCCGCTCCCCGTCGATAAAAACAATTCAGGCCGCACCTAACAACGGGCTGATTGGAAGCATCAAACTGTCGCCAAAATACACGATATGTACAGAGAAGAGATCGAACGGTTTGAGTTTAAAGCACCAAACTTTTGATTAATAAACATTCTTACTTAATTAAACCACACATTATTCTTCATATTCTGCTGATAGCACCAATACAATGTTAACCCTCTCGCGACAAATAAAGCGCTGAAGCTTAACCAAAGCCCATGATTCCCAATAGATTGAGTGCAGTACCATATCGGGAAAAAGGCACATAGCACGCTGATTACCATGGTGTTTTGCATTTGTTTGACTGAGGTGACGCCTATAAAAACCCCATCTAACATAAACGACCAGATACCGAGTAATGGCAGACAAATAAGCCAAGGCAGGTACAGTGCGGCTTCTGATTTGACTGAGGGTACACTGGTTAAAATGCTGATAATGGTATTGCCAAACAACCAAAAGACAATGGTTAAACCCAATGCGGTGATCAGCGCCCAGAAGCAAGACAATAAGACGGTTTTCTTGAATTTTTGGAGGTTGTTTGCGCCTTTTGCTTCACCGCACAGGGCTTCTACTGCAAATGCGAATCCATCCAGTGCATTTGAAATAATCAATACAAAGGTTAATAAGACAGAGTTGGCAGCTAAAATGGCGTCACTTTGTTGGGCGCTTTGCGCGGTGAAAAACGTCATCGCGATGAGTAATAAAATGGTTCTAACGAACAAATAGCGATTTACTTGCACCAACTCAATATAGGCTCGCCATTTCAATAATCCTAATAAGGGGACAGAGCCTGACATCAGTCGTAATTGACGTATCGCTAAAATAATAGCAAAGGTAACGCCGATATAATGTGCCCAAACGGTCGCCCATGCGACGCCATCACTGGCCATATCAAGGTAATATACCGCGTAATAATCCAATCCCATATTGGCAATGTTGATGACTAACAGCACCCATAAAGGGCCTTTTGAATACTGAATGCCAAAAAACCAGCCTAGAATCGCAAATCCCGCTAATACAGCAGGAGCACTCATAATTCTGGCTTCAAAATACACTCTGGCCCATGGCTCTATCTCTTCACTGGGTGACATCACATACATCGAAAATTCTAAAATAGGGCCTTTAAATGCAATGAGCAGCAGGCCAATCAATACGCCCATTAAAATGGATTGCAGTAACAGCTCTTGAACGCGATAAAAATCTTTTTTGCCTAACGCTTGCGCAGTCAGACCTGTTGACCCCATCCGTAAAAAGCCAAACGCCCAAAAGATAAAGCTGAATACGCTGGCCCCGATCGCCACAGCGCCTAAATGAGTGGCCGTACCAAGGTGACCCACCACCATGGTATCCACCAGCCCGAGCAACGGCGTCGTGATATTGGCCAACATCGGAGGCCAAGACATGTGCCAAATACGGTTGTGGGTCGCACTGTCTTTACGAAAAGATATCAACAGAGACTGAAAAGAAAGCACGAAATAGTTTTCCTTTTTATGGATAAGTACTCAAAAAAGTTATACACAGAGAATATCAAACAACCCAACTGTGAGTAGTTTCATGCGTTATACAGTTTTTTTTTGAAAAAATGGGGACAAAAGAGCCAACAAAGCATTTTATAGACACAAATATTACTTTATTAATTTATCCACAAAAGTGAACCCCGATGATAAACACCCTACTTGTGAAAAGAAATAGCATAAAAGTCATTTATCAAATAACAAATGCAGCAATTTGACTGAGATTTTATTAAACTGATGTTCTTGCTGTATCCGTTAGGAGTTGTTTTATGAAAAAGAAGTTAAAGCCTGTCGTAGAAGGTTTAGCCGTTGGTATTGTTTTCTTCAGCATCACTTTGCTTTTTGAAATCCCTTTCTTTATGAGTATTATCATTGGTGCTTTAGCGTCAGTCGGTGGCTATCGTAATTCAATCAAAATGGATAAAGAAGGCGATAAGTAACCATTCAGCCTGAACAATAAACATAAGAAGGAATAGGCAGATGATGACAGAAAAACCGCAAGCAATACGTTATGGACAAGGTGATAGCACTCTTCAAGCCGTCGGCGGAACCAAAGGCCTGCACAAACTTGTGGAGGACTTTTACCTAACCATGAGCACTAACAATGACTTTAAAAAGCTCAAAGACATGCACCCAAGCGATTTAAGGTTATCCATCGATAAACTGTTTTGCTTTTTATCTGGATGGATGGGAGGAGAGCGTTTATACAGCCAAAAATACGGTTCCATCAGCATTCCTCAAGCCCATTCACATATTGACGTCGGCTACGAAGACAAACAAATGTGGCTCGATTGCATGGAAATCGCCTTAGATATGCAAGGTTATCCAGACGAATTAAAATCCTATTTATTGATTCAGTTAGAAGTCCCTGCTGAACGCATCCGCCAAGTGAGTGCCTCAAGACAATCCATGCAAAAGGGTTAATCTTTTTACAAACCTATGCCCAAAAGCCAATCGTTATGCTTATTTCTATTGGCTTTTTGACCTTTTTGAATCTTAAACAACTTATTTGGCCAACGCGGCTTTAAAAGAAAATCCAGTGGTTTTCATTGTGCCCAATACAACCAAAACACCACCTACAAACGTATGAATACCGACATTTTCATCAAGGAATAAAGCACCCCATAACACTCCAAAAATAGGGATCAAAAAGGTCACCGTTAGAATAGACGGGCCGCCAATATCGTCAATCAATTTAAAGAAAATCAAATAGGCAACCCCTGTACACAAGACACCTAAAGCGACAACCGCCAAAGATTCTGTCACCGTTGGCGTGCTATTTGGTGTGAAGAAAAGCGCAATGGGCAATAAAGCCAAAGCCCCCATCATCATAGAACCTTGGGCATTAGCAAAAGGATTAACGGAAGGCGCAACCTGCGTATAAGTCGTTGCAATGCCGTAACATAGAGGGGCACCCAACACGACAAATACCGCAAACCACGCTTGATCTTTCAATAAGTCAGGGTCAAAACCCACAATAACAGTAACCCCCAACACACCCAGCGTTAGCCCAATCACAGTATTTCTCGATAGGGGTTTACGGAAATACAACGCAGCGATAACGGTACCGAAAACAGGGGTTAATGCATTAATAATAGACATCATTGATGCTGTTAAATACTGTGCCGCATAGCCATAACATAAAAAGGGCAAAGCGCTACTCAGAATTCCCATTACCGCATAATGCCTCCAATTTTCTTTAAAGTTCAGCTTCTTATGAACAAATAAGGCGACAATGCATAAAAAGATCGCTGCGAATCCTATTCGGGCTTCAATCAACCAAACAGGCCCAAACGACGGAGCACCAATTCTCATAAATAAAAACGACGCTCCCCAGATAGACGCTAACAATAATAGATACAGAGCACTTTTAACGCCCATAACACTTCCTTAGATTGGTTTGGTTTGGTTTAATTGACGCATTAATTTGGTCGACGCATTGGTCACATTGTATTCGGATGAGACCACAAGAATAACGTAATTAATTCTCTTTGAAAGGTAACAGATTGGCCGTTTCTTTATAATACAGAATGACCGATTCCGCTTCTTCGCGACAAAATGCACCAATGGCTTCACGAAAGCCTTCATTCTCAATGTAATGCAAACTGTGAGAAAACACCGGTTCAAAGCCACGGGCGATTTTGTGCTCACCCTGAGTACCGGGGTCAAAGTGCTGCAATCCTTTTTCTAAACAGAATTCGATGCCTTGGTAGTAACAGGCTTCAAAGTGCAAACAATCTACTTCTTCTATGCATCCCCAGTAGCGCCCATACAAAGAGTGATCATCAAAAAAACACCAAGAGGCCGCGATAGGAGACGCTTCACGATACGCTAAAACCAATACAATTTGATCTCCCATACTGTCAATCAAGTGTTCAAAAAAGGCCAGTGTTAAATACCCTCTCTGCCCACGTTTTGCGTAGGTTGACTGATAGCAGATATAGAAGAACTCAACGTCTGTTTGAGACAGTGTATTGCCCAATTTACGTTCTAAATGAATACCTTGCTGAACAATTTTCTGGCGTTCTTTACGAGCACTCTTACGTTTTCGGCTCGAAAAGTGGGACAAGTAATGTTCCATGTCTCGATAGTGTTTATTGAACCAATGAAATTGACAAGAAACACGCGCAAGCACGGGTTCGTCTTCAAACGCAGCGCGTATGTGCTCTTTTGTAAACAAGAGATGCCAGCTCGACGTTTTCTGCTGCTGCGTTCGCTGAGTCAATAAGTCCCCAACCACGGCATATAAGCCTAGCATTTCGTCTGACTTCCCATCAGGGTCGAGCGTGGTAAAAATTCTTGGCCCTGTTACGGGAGAGAAGGGTACAGCCCACACGCGTTTCGGAAAATAGTTATAGCCGTAACGCTGATACGCATCCGCCCATGACCAATCAAACACAAACTCACCTTGTGAATGGGTTTTCAAATAGGTCGGTACAATGCCTATTGGTGTCTCGTCATCCTCCATTAACAGTATGTACTCAGGATACCAGCCTGTTTTCCCGCCGACACTGCCACTGTCTTCCAGCGCAGCATGGAAAGCATATTGTGCGAATGGATACCCCGTATCACCAATGGCTTGCTGCCATTTTTCTTCACCAATTTGATGTACTTCATTAAACCATTGGGCTTTCATTCAGGAACCTTCACAGCATCATTCTTAATGTTTATTCGGAACATCTGCTTTTATTAAGACAGATCATTGCGCATCTTGGCAATGAGTGAACCAGTAATTGGACGCTGCATTCGCCAGATAAAGAAGGCTTCCGCCGCTTGTTCAACCAACATGCCCAAGCCATCCGCGCCTTTGGCACCTAATGTTGATGCCCATTTTAAAAACACCGTCGGTTCTTTGCTATACATCATATCGTAGCACCAGGTTTGCGTACCGATGATCGAATCCGATAAGGGCGGTAAATCGCCACCAAGGCTTGCTGACGTGCCGTTAATGATTACATCAAACACACCGTCCACATCTTCAAAGTTCTTAGCAATCACTGCCACAGTTTCGCGATTAAAATGCTCCGCCAAGTGCTGTGCTTTGGATAGAGTTCGATTGGCAATCACCACTTCTGTTGGTGATTCATTAAGCAAAGGCTCTAAGATACCTCGAACAGCACCGCCCGCACCCAGTACCAAAACACGTTTGTCTGTTAACGTTTGCCCATGGTTTTCACAAATGTCTCGAACCATGCCTACCCCATCGGTATTGTCTCCGTACAGTTCGCCATTTTTCCCAAGAGCTAGAGTATTTACCGCACCCGCTTGTTGTGCACGTGGACTAAGCAAATCACACAGTGCAAAAGCACGCTCTTTAAAGGGCACAGTAACATTCAGACCTTTACCGCCTTGTTTAAAAAACGCACCGACTTGGGCTTCAAACTGATCTAAATCCCCTAAGAATTTCCCATAGCTTAAGGCTTGGTTCGTATCGTCGGCAAAGAAAGCATGAATGCTAGGCGATTTACTGTGTTCAATGGGGTTCCCAAAAACACCATACTGATCTAACTCTACTGGTTTTGTTGTCATTTTATTGTCCTCTATTTAACCAATCTTTGTTTGTTAAAAAGTGCGTTAGCAAATGCGCTTCTTGCGTGCCATCTTCAGGCTTATAGTCATAACCCCATTTCACTTCAGGGGGCAAAGACATTAAGATTGATTCTGTTCGTCCAGCACCACTTTGCAAACCAAAATGCGTACCTCTATCAAAGACTAAGTTAAATTCAACATAGCGCCCTCGACGATTCAATTGGAAATCGCGTTCACGTTCACCATAAGGGGTTTCCAAACGTTTAGCGACTATAGGTTGATATGCGTTAATAAAGGCATTGCCCACTGACTGCATAAACTCAAAGCTGCCTTCAAAGCCCAGTTCAGAAAAATCATCAAAGAACAAACCGCCTATTCCACGCGGCTCACCTCGGTGTTTTAAGTAGAAATACTCATCGCACCATTTTTTAAAGCGATCGTAATACGCATCACCAAAAGGCTCGCAGGCTGCAAGAGCGGTCTGATGCCAGTGGGTGCAGTCTTCATCGAATCCATAATAAGGCGTCAGATCAAAGCCGCCACCAAACCACCATACGGATTCCATGCCTTCTTTATGGACAACAAACAAGCGTACATTGGCGTGTGATGTTGGGATGTAAGGGTTATTTGGGTGCATCACGAGAGACACGCCCATGGCTTCAAAACGACCGCCAGCCAATTCAGGTCTGTCCGCCGTCGCCGAAGGGGGTAACTTGTCTCCCATAACATGGGAAAAGTTGACGCCACCTTTTTCAAAAACATCGCCTTCAGCAATCACACGAGTGCGGCCACCGCCACCATTCGGGCGGTCCCAAGCATCTTCGTGAAAGCGTGCGCTTGGTTCAAACATTTCGAGTGACGCACAGATATGGTCTTGCAGGCCCATTAAATAAGATTTCACCGCAAGGATATTGGCTTGGGTAATTGCAGATTGATGTGTATTAGACATATAAAACGACTCTTAAAACAGTAATTGCGTCTAGTTTATCATTCAATAACAAAGACGGGACAAAAGAAGTAAAAAGAGTAGGATGTTATTGATTCAAGTTGGAATGGCCATTCATTCTATAAGCCAGTATTCTTTGTTGAGTATCTCGAAAATAGGACAGCTATTCACATTCGATACTCGCCTCGAATAGCCGGCTTTTATCCGCATGCTGAGATAAGAGGACTTATTCGCACCTTCCCTAGGTCAAAAGAGCAGACCACTTTCATGACCTGCTGGTTTTTATACGATGTTTAAGAAATGGATTTATTGACACTCGGACGTTCAAGAACCCGCTGCAAGTACGCCTTTAATGCAGGCCGTGCTTCAAATATATCAACGGCATGGGGAAGGACGCTCACATAATGCACCATAGGAACGAGTAAGCAATCACTTACGGTAAAATTCCCTCCACTAATATATCTGTTCTCTGTGAGCATGGTATTCAGAAAATCCATGGCTTTATACAAACGTGGTAATACTTGTTCTACTTTATCCATCCTGACCTGACCATTCTCGCCTTTAGGGAAGGCGAACTCTAAAGCGTATAAACGAATGATTGCTTGATCTATATAGGTTGAAATGGCGCTGTTATTTTGCTGCATAAGAGCCAACGATTGCACATTATTTGGTGTTAATGCCGCTGGAGGAAAACACCCATCCAAATAGGAAATAATCGCTGCTGTTTCATAGAGTATGAAGTCTCCATGTTTAATCCATGGAAACTTACCAAACGGATGATGCTGATAATGCTCAGCGCTTTTCATATCAAAGCGCTTCAAAATGTAAGGGATGCCTTTTTCCTCACAGGCGATTATGATGGAACGAACAAAGTTACTAAAACTGGGGCCATATATTTCTACTGTCATTTCACCTCCAAACGCGTTCATACGCTTAAGTTGAGTCACTCGTTACTCTCGTATTTGAATAAAGAGTTTGTTCTAAACTAATGCTATTTTTTGGATGAATGTTTTTGTTCGGATTTATACCAATCCAAGATAACCGGAGCCAGCGCAGGCGTTGCCACAAAAAAATGACCGTTTAACAGGGTCTCTCGTTTGTTATAAGCAAAAGGAACTCCGTTAAAATCCATCAATACACCACCAGCGCCTTCAACAATCGCTTGTGTTGCTGCCGTATCCCACTCACTGGTAGGACCACGGCGAAGGTGAACATCGGCAACACCTTCAGCAATACGGCATGCTTTAATTGAACTGCCTTTTGGAATTTCTTGAATGTGGGAGAAATCGTTTGAAAGCTGAGCTTTTAACGTATCTGGTAAACTAGGTCCATGGCTGCGGCTGGTCATAGCAATCAAAGTCGCTTCAGGAGCACGCGCTTTAATTACTTTAAAATCCGTTTCTGTCCATTTAAGCGCACCTTTTGGTAAGTCTTCTATATCGCCAGTGACACCGAAGAAACCTTCTTTGGTAACAGGTAAGTAAACCATGCCCAATATAGGTACGTGGTTTTCTACCAACGCAATGTTAACGCTAAATTCACCGTTGCGTTTGATGAACTCTTTCGTGCCGTCTAATGGGTCTACAACCCACAAAAAGGGCCATTTAACCCTTTCCTCAAAAGGAAACACCGCTTCTTCTGATAACACCGGAATATGAGGCGTCAGCTTTTTCAAGCCATCAACAATAATATGATGCGCGGCTAAGTCCGCTGCCGTAACAGGGCTATCGTCTGATTTCTGCTGTATATGCAAATCATGATGTTGATAAATTTCCATGATTGCATCGGCGGCATTGTGTATTATCTGTTGTAACTCGATAAAAAACGGGTGGCAATTGACATCCTTCATAGTAATGTACGCCTCAATATAGCACTCAAAAAATTACAAATTAAATAGGTAAATACAATCTCTTATGAGTAAAGCAGAAAAACAGTCCGTTTCACAAGCAATACGTTTAGACAAATGGCTTTGGGCCGCTCGTTTTTACAAAACACGCTCACTTTGTAAAGACGCAATTGACGGTGGCAAGGTGTCGTACAACGGTTCAAAGGGCAAAGCGAGCCGTACCGTAGAAGTCGGCGCAACAATTACACTGAAGTTAGGGTTTGATGAAAAAACCATTTTAATCTTAGCATTAAGTGAACAAAGACGTGGCGCACCTGAAGCACAGTTACTCTATGAAGAGACCGCCGAGTCCATTGAAAAACGTGAGAAGAGGGCGTTGCAACACAAGACACTTGGCGGTCGTATTATGGCGGATCACAAACCAAACAAGAAAGAACGCCGTGACATTAAGCAACTTAAGAACGATATTTTCGGAATGTAAGTGGCTATCTCTAAAACAAACCGAAATCCGCAATGGGGTATCACTGAAGTATAAGGCTGAGTTATCCCTGCTTATTCTCTTTTTTTGATTCTTTCATACTGTATAGCATCGTCTGTATCCCGTTGCATGAGGTTCGATGCATTCAAACATTTCTAACTCAATCAGCGCTTGTATCAGGCCGCTGGTGCCGCAAGCAATCACATCCATCAGGTGAGTAAATTCCAGCACATCGTTTTTTTCAACTTGATCAAAACAGCGTAATACTGCTTGGGCCACAGCAGTTAATGTCTCAAGAGGCACTTCCACAGGCTTTAACAATAAAGGACTTTCTTGATCGCTCTTATTCTCTGACGGCTGCTTATTATCCGCCATGCCTGTTCGAGAGGAGGGGTTGGCTTTCTCAGTGGAGACCAAATCAGTAGAGACCAAATCAGTAGAGACCAAAGAAGTGGAGGAGGTTGTATCCGCATTTGTCGCTTTCTTGATGTTCTGTAATGCTGTCAGCTCAGATAAAATGTCTTCAACATCCATTACTAGCACTGCGCCTTGCTGTATTAATTTATGACACCCACGGGTATTGTCCTCGTTAATCCTTCCAGGAACAGCAAAGACATCACGATTATGTTGCAAGGCGTAGCTGGCGCTGATTAGTGATCCACTTTTCTCCGTCGCTTCGACTACTAAAACGCCTTCACTTAACCCACTAATAATTCGATTACGGGGTGGAAATAGATTAGGGCGCCCAACCGTCATTAGCGGGTACTCACTAACTAATGCGCCGCCTTGATTTAAAATCTGCTCAAAGAGAGCCAAGTTGGCTTTCGGATACAACTTTTCTAATCCTGTTCCCATCACGGCAATATTCGGTGATGAAGTAGAATTCGCCCCTTCATGAGCAGCACGATCAATACCTGCTGCACCGCCACTGACTACTGTTACTCCCGATTGGCTTAATTGCTTGGCAAATTGAAAACCTAATTGCCGTCCATAAATGCTGCAACGTCGAGCACCGACAATGCCTAAACAGATGTTAGACAAACAAGAAAGATTACCTTTTACGTATAGAAGAATGGGAGGCACTGGAATTTCACCCAACTTTTGCGGGTATTCCATTTCTCCTCTTAGAATGAGGTGATGAGACGTACTTTGTAGCCATGTTAACGTGTGTACGAGTTTTGCTTGGACCTGTGGCTCCAGCTTACCTTGCACGCAGTAGGCACTGGCTTGATGGGCTGTTTCTTTGGGCCACTTCAATCGAAGAAATAACTCTCTGTCCAAGTTTGAACAAAAGCAGGATTCATAATCGCCTTCTGCTTCAAGGGCAGCCACATAATGCCAAAGCCGATCCAAGCGAGTTGGCCCAGCACCTTTCATTAAACTCAGACAGAGCCAATCTTGGCGGTTTAACGGGCGGTGATGATCATGCAGTTGATCATCAAATGAGGATTCCAGAGAGAGCTGTGTAGACATGGGCCTTCCTTAGCGTTCATTTAGGTGCCGTAGCATGAATGGATCCGATTATAACCATTCATCAGTGACAGTCGTTTTGCTGATAATTTATCTTTACTCATCCTGAGCAATGCATCTGGATATTCAAGCATAATTGTTGAATTCACACCACAGAAACGCTGATCAATCTTCCAACATACGTTACAATATGCTTATTAAAAAATTACGACTGTTTGTTCATGACTCTGATTGAATAATACGTTATTCAAAATTGTTTTTCAGAGTGGAACGACTTAGATATTGAACTTTGGACGATTTTTATGGCTGTTTTACCGATTTTAGAATTCCCTGATCCACGCTTGCGTACAGTCGCAAAACCGATCACTGAGTTTACCCCTAAATTACAAACCATGATCGACGACATGCTCGATACCATGTACGACGAAAATGGATTGGGATTAGCGGCAACACAAGTTAATTACCACCATCGTTTGGTTGTGATGGACTTCTCTGAAGAGAAAAACGACCCTATTGTTTTTATCAACCCAGAGTTTGAAGTATTAGACGATGCACCCAATGAGCAACAGGAAGGCTGTTTATCTGTTCCGGGATTTTATGAACACATTTATCGTGCTGCAAAAGTACGGGTGAGTGCATTAGACCGCAACGGAAAAGAATTCAAAATGGATGTAGATGAATTGTTGGCCGTTTGTGTGCAGCATGAAATAGACCACTTAGATGGCAAATTAATGGTGGATTACCTCTCTCCATTAAAACGCAATCGTATTAAGACAAAACTGCTAAAACTGCTAAAACAGCAAAAAGCAAAAGCTTAGCCACACGTCTAGCCGCCCTTGGTTTGCAATACGTTGCTAATAAACCATTGAGTTATTTTAAAGATCAGGCTGCGGCCTGATTTTTTGTTATCGATACGCATTTTCATTTTTGATTTCGGGGCCCATTTCCATGTCAGAATCCAATACCGTCAGACAGTTAGAGACACAATCTTTACGCATTATTTTTGCTGGCACTCCAGAATTTGCTGCATCCAGCTTGCAAGCATTATTGGATAATGCCGCAAGTCGTAACTATGACATTGTAGCAACTTACACTCAACCTGATCGACCTTCAGGCCGAGGCCAGAAATTAGTCGCCAGCCCGGTAAAAGCGCTAGCCCAAAATCACAACATTCCAGTCTACCAACCTGTTAACTTTAAGTCGGAAGAAGATCGAAACGCGTTAGCCGAACTCAATGCAGATTTAATGATTGTTGCCGCATACGGTTTAATCTTACCCAAAGCCGTATTAGAGACACCAAGATTAGGATGCATCAATGTCCACGCTTCCTTATTACCACGATGGCGTGGGGCCGCTCCCATCCACAGAGCTGTGATTGAAGGCGATGCAGAAACAGGTATTACCATCATGCAAATGGATGTTGGTTTGGACACAGGCGATATGTTGTTTAAAGCTCGTTGCTCTATTGCAGAGAGTCAAACCTCTGGTGAACTTCATGATCAATTGGCCGTTTTAGGTGGCGAATCTTTAATTAATGCATTAGATCAATTAGATGCAGGTCAATTATCAGGAGAAAAACAAGATGATGCCGACGCGTGTTACGCATCAAAGCTTGTTAAACAAGAAGGTCAAATGGATTGGTCTTTTGATGCAAACACCTTGGCTCGAAAAGTCCTTGGTTTATCGCCTTGGCCAGTTGCTTACACTGAAACCAGCAAAGGAACGATGAGAATTCACAGCGCACATTGCGTCGATGGCGTTTCATCCTCTCCTGAAGGGGAAATTATTGCAGTCACCAACGATGCAATTCATGTTTCGACTGGAAAGGGCATTTTGGCTCTGACGGTAATTCAATTTTCTGGCGGCAAACGTTTAACCGTAAAAGACGCGTTAAATGGAAAATACAGTGACTTACTGCAAGTCGGTCAAACAATCAGTAAAGGTCTATCCCATGACGGATAAAAACGTGTCTTTCTCTGAGTCATCTGTCCTTTATTTGAAGGCTCGTACTGTTGCAATTACCGTAATTAGCGGCATTTTACAGAACCACGGCTCCCTTAGCACTCAACTGAGCAAACACGTCGGGCGTGTGAGTAACGATCATCAACCAAAGCTCAAAGAAATGTGCTTTGGTGTGTGTCGTTGGTTTCCAAAGCTCAACAGCATTGCGCTAAGCATGTTACAACAGCCGTTTGAAGAAGACGATTACGATTTGTATGCCGCCTTATTAATCGGCTTATATCAAATAGAGTACATGGATACTCCCGATCATGCGGCTGTAAACGAAGCTGTTGAAGCGACAAAAGAATTAAATAAAGATTGGGCTGGCAAGCTAATTAATGCCGTCCTACGTCGTTATTTGCGTGAATGTGATGACATTGTTGCTTCAATAGAATCCATGCCTTCTGTTGAGTATGTTCACCCTAAATGGTTAGTGAAACGCATTAAGAAACATTGGCCAGCACATTTAGAGACCATTGTAGACGCAAATAACAGCCATCCTCCTATGTGCATACGAGTAAATCAACGACACGTTTCACGTGAAACAGCAATAGACATATTAACTGAGCAAGGAATAGACACAGAAAAGGGCGACTTTTCCCCTGTGTCTTTGTACCTTAAAAAACCTGTTAGAGTAAATCAACTGCCTAATTTCGATTTTGGTTACTTCAGTGTTCAAGATGAGTCCGCTCAGTTGGCCGCTTTCCTTCTAGACTTAAGCAATGGGGAAAAAGTGCTTGATGCCTGTGCCGCTCCCGGAGGCAAAACGGGACACCTACTGGAAAGAAAAGACATTGCACTCACTGCAGTGGAACTGGAGTCTTGGCGTTTAGATAAAATCAACGAGAATCTCGAACGTTTAGATTTAACCGCTGATGTCATTTGTGCAGATGTCTGTGATTTGGATTCGTGGTGGGATGGTCAATTCTTCGATAAAATTCTTTTAGATGCACCTTGCTCCGCTACAGGTGTGATTCGCCGAAACCCCGATATTAAGATAAACCGTAAACCAAATGATGTGGTTGAATTAACCGTCATTCAAAAGAACATCTTGGAAACGGTTTGGAAAACACTCGCTCCAGGAGGTCAGTTACTTTACGCCACCTGTTCTATCTTAGAAGAAGAAAATACCTTACAAATAGAGCACTTCTTAGAAAACCATGTGGATGCGATAGAGAAAGAATTATCACTGCCAGATGACTGCGGTATCAAGGTTGCCCATGGTAGACAGCTTCTGCCTCAGCAGCAGAGCCATGATGGCTTTTACTATTGTTTGTTAGAGAAGTCTGTTTAGATTAACAGTTCCGTGTAAAAAGAACCCATTGCATATGCTTTTTTTATATCAAAAAAGAATATACAGTTATTTTTGTATTATTTATCAAACAACGTTAATTAATTTCTCCAATGGGTTTAAAATTAATCCTGTGCAATAGAACACACTGTTTTATATTTAATTGAGAGCTTATAGACTGACTGAATTTATCCTCCTTTATTTGGATAGCGGTCAATTAGGACACAATATGAAAATTATCATCATTGGTGCAGGACAAGTCGGGGCGACGCTCGCTGAGAATTTAGTGAACGAAGATAATGACATTACTGTAATAGACACCGATGGAAAGCTCCTAAGGGAGTTGCAAGATAGATTAGACATTCAAACAGTTAAAGGCAGCGGGGCTCATCCAGAAGTACTTGAAAGAGCAGGTTGTGATGATGCTGATATGTTAATTGCCGTAAGTAACCACGACGAAACCAATATGGTTGCTTGCCAAGTGGCCTACACCTTGTTTAAGACTCCAACCAAAATAGGTCGAGTTCGCTCCAGTGCTTATTCAAAGTACCCTCAGTTATTTGATGACAGTGCCTTACCAATTGATGTCCGAATCAGTCCAGAGAAAGCCGTTACCAAGCACATAAAACGTCTTATTCGATATCCCGGTGCATTGCAGGTTATGGAATTTGCTCACGGCAAAGTCCAGCTCGTTGTGGTGAAAGCCGAAAAGGGCGGCCCTTTGACGGATCAGCCTATTAGTTTCTTAAAAGAACACATGCCATCCATCCAAACTCGCATTGCCGCTATCTACAGAGACGGTCAGTCTATTACGCCAGATGGGAATACCCGAATACATGCCCATGATGAAGTCTTCTTTTTGACCGCCCAAAGAGATGTATTGGATGTCATGAGTGAACTAAGGCCGCTGGATACACCTTATCGCAGAATCATCATTGCAGGCGGCGGTAACATTGGGGAGCGACTGGCAAAAACCTTAGAAAAAGAATATCGCGTTAAAATTATTGAACGTGAGCTATCTCGCTGTCGTTATCTTTCTGAGGAGTTAGACGACACCATTGTGCTGCATGGTGATGCCTCTAAACAAGAACTGTTGCTTGAAGAGAATATTGAATCAGCCGATGTGTTTTGCGCTCTTACCAACAATGACGAAGCCAACATTATGTCTTCCATGTTAGCCAAGCGCCTTGGTGCCAGAACAGTTATGACTATTATCAATAATCCAGCGTACGTTGACATTGTACAAGAAGGTATGATTGATATTGCAATCTCACCGCAACAAACCACCATCAGCTCGTTGTTGTCTTTCATTCGTCGCGGTGATGTAGTGAATGTCCACTCACTGCGTAAAGGCGCTGCCGAAGCGTTAGAAGCCGTTGCCCATGGTGATTACCGCTCGTCTAAAGTAGTGGGTCGAAGTATTGCGAATATCAACCTTCCTGAAGGCTCAACCATTGGAGCCGTAGTAAGAGAAGATGAAGTTCTCATCGCAACGGGGGACCTGATGATTCAGGCGGAAGATCACATTATTATTTTTGTTTCAAACAAAAAACAAATCCCTGCTGTTGAACAATTATTCCAAGTGGGTTTAACCTTCTTTTAAATTCAGTTCAGTTCAACGTAGAACACAATTTTATTGACCCCTTCTAGCAAGCAAGGATAAGACATGCACATTCAGGTTATTATGCGCGTTATTGGGTTACTGGTTATGGTATTCAGCTTAACCTTAATTCCACCTATGCTCGTCGCATTAATTTATAACGATGGTGCCATCAATGCCTTTTTATACGCTTTAGGCATTAACCTGATTGGGGGGTTGTGTTTGTGGCTTCCTTTCAGACATCAAAAACACGACCTCAGTATTCGAGACGGATTTATCATTACGGTACTCTTTTGGTCGGTTCTTGGACTATTCGGTTCTGTGCCTTTTATGTTGACCGATTCAGCCGCGTTAAGCTTTACTGATGCCTTATTTGAATCCTTGTCTGGCTTAACCACCACAGGGGCCACTATCCTTACCAATATCGATGACTTGCCTAAATCCATCTTATTTTATCGTCAGTTGTTGCAGTGGTTAGGCGGAATGGGGATTGTCGTATTGGCTGTGGCAATTATGCCAATGCTAGGTATTGGTGGGATGCAGTTATATCGTGCGGAAACGCCGGGGCCAGTAAAAGATTCAAAATTAACCCCCCGTATTGCCGAAACAGCCAAAGCACTTTGGTACATCTATGCTACTTTAACCGCACTGTGTTGTCTTGGTTATTGGGCGGCAGGTATGACATTCTTTGACGCCATTTGCCACAGCTTTTCTACCGTAGCGATTGGTGGATTCTCTACTCACGATGCCAGCATTGGTTATTTCGATAACCCTGTTATTGAATTGATTTGTGTCGCCTTCATGGTTATCGCGGCGGTGAATTTTGCCTTACACTTTTTTGCATGGCGTCACCGAAGCGTACTGCACTACTTCCAAGACCCCGAAGTAAAGTTCTTCCTATTTATTCTACTTTGCACCATCGGTATTTCCACGGTTGTGTTGGGGATTACGTCGTCTTACGAGTGGGTCGATGCTTTCCGTTACGCCATTTTTGAAAGTGTCTCTATCGCTACGACAGCAGGTTTTGGTACCGCCGACTTTTCAAGTTGGCCAAACTTCTTACCCTTTTTATTAATCGTTACTTCTTTTGCCGGAGGCTGTGCAAGCTCCACAGGGGGTGGTATGAAGGTCATTCGTATACTCCTTATCCTAAAGCAAGGCTTTCGTGAAATTCAGCGTTTGGTTCATCCTAATGCCATCATTCCAGTAAAGCTTGGTGGTAAAGCATTACCAGAAAATGTAATTTCTGCGGTCTGGGGGTTCTTTTCGGCTTATCTATTAGTCTACGTAATTCTCATGATTGGCTTGATGGCGACAGGGCTAGATCAGATTACCGCTTGGTCGGCGGTGGCGGCCACTTTAAACAACCTTGGCCCAGGGCTTGGGGGGGTGTCAGCAAATTTTGGCAGTATCAATGATCCTGCAAAATGGATGCTGTGCTTTTCTATGCTACTTGGTCGTTTGGAGGTATTTACCTTACTGGTTTTGTTTACCCCCATGTTCTGGCAAAAATAGCACTCGAATAAAAAAGGTCACTAACAGTAATTATTTAATAGAATTTCTCTTATGACACCTGCTTGCAAAACCCTTAAACAACGAAAGATCCCATACGATATTCACGAATACGATCATGATTCCAGTTGTACCAACTTTGGGAATGAAGCGGCTGAGAAGCTGAAACTGAACCCCAATCAAGTGTTTAAAACATTGTTGGTCACCGATGGTAAAAATACCTTTGTTGCGATTGTACCTGTAACCAGCACCTTGAATCTCAAAAGAGCCGCCGGCGCATTCAATGTTAAGAAGCTGCAAATGGCCGATCCAAAAAATGCGGAACGACTTACAGGGTATTTGGTAGGAGGTATTAGCCCAATAGGACAAAAGAAAGGCTTGTTAACTTGCATTGACGAGAGCGCAAAGGCATTCGATACGGTTTACGTCAGTGGTGGTAAGAGAGGGTTAGACATCAGCCTAACGCCTCAAGATTTATTAGCGGCATGTTATCGTGCGATCTTTGCTAATATCAGAGAAGAGTAACTATCTTATTGAATAAAAAGAACGGCTATTTATAAAGGGACTCTTGACCATCCGGCTGCAATTTAAAACGCTTATATTCCCACTGGTACTGCTCTGGGTGTAAGCGAATCAAAGACTCGATGGTTTGATTTAAGGCCGTAGCGGACTCAATATCGTCTTCACTGTAAAACCCTTCATCCACCGGGACAACTCGTACAGAAAAACCACCGTCTACTTGAAACGCAGCGCTGACAAACACCTTGGCTTTGGTTTTTAACGCCAACTGATGTGCCAAGGTCATGGTGTAAGCAGGAGTATTAAAGAACGGCGCAAAAACGCCACTGCCCTGTTGCGGTACTTGATCAGGTAAAATCCCCACCAGCCCATTCTCGTTCTTCAATGCTTTCAACAACTGCATAACACCTTTTCGATTGGTTGGTGCCAAGTCTGAACCTGTTTGTTGTCTCGCATTTAGAATAAATTGATTAAGTGCCTCATCTTTTTGAGGACGATACATAGCCGTCATTTTACGATATTGAGATACGTAGAAACTGATCACTTCCCAATTTCCTAAATGAGGTGACAAAATAATCACACCGCCTTCGTCATTTAATGCATCAATAAAGTCCTGGTTAGAATCGCTTTCGGATGTGGTAATGTACTTCAAGATATCGGTCGATGGTTTAACCCATAAATGACTCATTTCGGATAAGGTTTGCCCCATGTAACCAAAACGCTGTTGTGTAATTCGTTGCCTTTCCTCTACAGACATTTCAGGAAAACAAAACAGTAGATTTTTAGTAATCGCTGTCTTGGTTCTGCAGTCAAAACGTAAAATACTCTTACCGACAATTTGCCCCATTTTTTGTACTACAGGCAGAGAAAGGTGACTCATTAATTTTATAACTGAAATTAATGCAGAGGTAATAAAAGAAGCCATAGTAATCCAATAAACAAACAACAGAAAAGTAAGCGCTATTGTAGCGTAAAACTTCTGCGGAGTTTGCAGTAAAGTGCTTATAATACGAGGTAATGCATAATAGGAATCCGCACTATGACGAACGAAAAACCCATTATTCTTTTAGATCGAGACGGTGTTATTAATTACGATTCGGATCAATACGTAAAGACCCTCAATGAATGGCAACCTATTCCTGGCAGCATTAAGTCTATAGCCGCGTTATCCAAAGCAGGTTTTCAAGTGTATGTGGTGACGAATCAGTCTGGTATCGCAAGAGGCTACTACACCATAGATACGCTTCATAAAATGCACGAGAAAATGACTCAGTTGGTAGAAGCCGAAGGCGGCAAGATCGCGGGTATTCAATACTGCCCTCATGGTCCCGATGACAACTGTGACTGTCGTAAGCCAAAGTCAGGCATGATTGAAGCCATTGAAAAAGAACTGAGGGTTGATTTCAATCAGACACCCGCCATTATGATTGGTGATTCTAAACGTGATTTGGAAGCAGGCATAGCAAGAGGTTGCAAAGCCGTATTGGTATTAACGGGCAAAGGCCGTGAAACTCAATACAAAGACATGGGTTTTCACTTTAACGTCTTCACTGATTTAGCCGCTTTCACTTTGGATACTCTGTTTAAATATCAATAGACAAGCATTAAGCATCCATCGCACAAACAGTTGTAACACGTGTTATTGGCGTTCAAATATCACAATCTAAACATCACTCGCTCAACATAGCGTCTACTCAGTCAGTCACAATGTCTTTTTACTAAGTCTGAGTAGATTCGCCCAACTCCCACTCAATAAAATAATCATACCCAATAAAATAATGGGGTAAACCGTTGCGCCTAACACGTCGATTAGTGGGCCGGTAATTGCCGGAACGATCATCGCGCCCAATCCACATCCCATAAACACATAACCTGTCAGCTTACCGGTTAAAGGCATGACATTATTCGCGAAGGAAAAGAGAATAGGGAAGAGTGCAGAACAGCCTAAACCTAAAATGAGCGCCACACCAATCATTGAAAGAGACGAAAACAACAGAATTAAAATGCCAATAACACTGATAAACAGTAAGGCAAAAATGGAGTGTGTTAAGGACACCCAACGTAATGCAGGTACAGAAATAAAACGCCCAAGAGAAAGCGAAACAAAAAACCACGTTACCAACATTGCTGCCTGAGTTTGGTCTGTGCCGTTTAAAATCGCATAGGTACTAATCCAACCAGCAATGGTAATTTCTAGGCTTACATACAAAAAGATAGTTAAGACAAAACACAAAAAGAATGCTCTATTAAACAACTTTGGTATATCTTGCTTCGTTGTTGTTGCAAGCTTTGGACTAGGCTGACGCCATAAGAAGAATGGGAAGATCAAGGTATAAAGTGCGATTATCCAATACCCAACTCCGTAACTATCTCCCAACCATCCACCAAAGATCAATACCAGTGGAGAGATCATATTACCTAAGCTATAGCAAAGGTGCAGCAAAGAGACAGCGGAGCCAGCTTTATCTTTATGGAGCCATAAGATCATGAGATTACCGCCAGTATTAACGGATACCTCAGCAAAACCCATAACCGCAAACACCACCATCAGCATCATCAAGGTGGTTGAGAAAGGAGCGATAGACACACAAAGACTACCAAGCAGTAGCATAGCAATCAGATAATAATGGGCTTCTTTCGCTTTGTCATACACACGGCCAGCAATAACCGCACCCAGCATATTACCAACAGAGCGAGCGATAAAAATAATCGAGATTTCTGTCACACTCGCCGACACCAGATTAGACAGATAGATAAGGCTGGGGCCAAGTACACCGCTGATCAAACCGACAGCAATAAACATGAAACAATAGATGGCTGTGCGTGGGACTTCTCTCATTTAAAACCTCATTTACATTCTATTACTCAGCGTTAATGTAACGAAGACGAGCCGTCCCACAAAAGCTGATGTATTTTCAGCGGAAGTAGACCATGTAAAAGTCGGAAAAAATAGAGTAAAAAGCGATAAAATTAAGCTTAATTTTACTTAACGGTTGTTACCCGCTTAAAGACACTAAAGAATGCTATTTGAATTAATGTAAATGCAGTTAATTTTTATAAAATGAGAATCGTTTTTATTTAAAATTGCGTTATTCGATTGATAACACACTGACCATTCTAGGACAGCAGCCATTAGAATTACTCATATAGAAAAGATACCCGAATACAATCATCCAGAAAATAATACCAGGGTTGCACTTGTATGTTAGTACTTACACTCAAAATAAATACTATTAAACAAAGTACTTATACATTAGAGTTGCTGGTTCTCTCTCTGTTTTCTTCAACTTTTGTTGACGCTCAAATAACCATACAAGATAGCCAAGGAGGGGGCTTTAAAATCTACGCATTGCCAGTAACCTAATGGAGTGTCACCCAACAACGTTTAAAACAGTTAAGAAAAATTGACGACGGCAGCGTTCTCTATTTTCAATCCTTTGATGAAGAAGCAAAGCTAAAACAGTCCCGTCTATAGCAAGCCATGTCGTTTATTCAACAACATCAAACCGCATCGATGAATTCAATATGGGCTTATGGTGGATCAATTGGTTGGGAGGCTCAGGCACGACTAAACAGAAAAGTTGGAGAAGTTTTCGGTAGGCATAAAACAGCCCATATCTTTCGATATAGGCTTCTTTATCCTATGTCCGCGGGGAAAAGCTTTCGCTAAACAAGTCCCAAGTCTCGCATTTACTAAGAGTACCTTAATGCGCCTCGTCCCAGTTGTCTCCAGCGCCTGCTTCTACCAACAGTGGCACATTAATCTGGCTACTATTCTGCATAATTTCAACGATTTTCGCTTGGGCGTTTTCTAGGTCTTTTTCGGCGACTTCAAAGATGAGTTCATCGTGCACCTGCATGATCATTGTCACGTCTAGGTCGGTGTCTGTTAGCCAGTCGTGCATTTTGATCATGGCGCGTTTGATGATGTCAGCGGCGGAGCCTTGCATCGGGGCGTTGATGGCGGTGCGTTCAGCGGCTTGGCGCATGATGGCGTTTTTGGCTTTGATATCAGGCAGGTAGAGTCGACGGCCATAAATGGTTTCGACGTAGCCTTGTTCTTTTGCCTGTTCGCGGGTGCTGTCCATGTAGTGTTTTACACCTGGGTAGCGGTCAAAATAAATCTGTATGTATTTTTGAGCTTCAGGACGACTTATACCCAATTGTTTCGCTAAACCGAAGGCGGACATACCGTAGATTAATCCGAAGTTGATGGCTTTGGCACGGCGACGTTGTTCCGTCGTCACTTCGTCTAGGGCCACTTCAAATACTTCCGCGGCGGTGGCTTTATGGATGTCAGCGTCTTTCGAGAAGGCGTCTAATAAGCCCTTGTCTTGAGACAAATGCGCCATGATGCGTAATTCGATTTGCGAGTAATCAGCGGCGATTAACTTATGTCCCGCTGGTGCGATAAACGCTTGGCGAATGCGACGGCCTTCTGCGGTACGAATCGGGATGTTCTGAAGATTTGGATCCGTAGAAGACAAACGCCCCGTGGCGGTGACGGCTTGATGGTAGGAGGTATGAATACGGCCTGTGGATTGAATCATCTCTGGCAGTTTGTCTGTGTAAGTGGATTTTAATTTAGACAGACTGCGGTGTTCCATGATCAAACGCGGCAGTTCGTAGTCTTGTGCCAGTTCTTGTAGTATGGGTTCCGCGGTAGAAGGTTGGCCTTTTGGCGTTTTCTTGATAACAGGTAATTCCAGCTTTTCAAATAAGATCACTTGCAGTTGCTTCGGAGAGCTTAGGTTAAAGCTTTCACCGGCTTCTTCGTGGGCTTTGATTTCCAATTCTTGTAAACGGCTTGCAATTTCAGCGCTTTGCTCGTGCAAACGTTCAGGATCAATCAGGGTGCCAGTTTGCTCCATCGACGCTAATACTGGAATTAAAGGGCATTCAATGTCCGTGAAAACAGAGGCAACCGATGGGTGTTTTTCTACTTGTGGCCAAATGGCGTTGTGCAAACGTAATGTGATGTCGGCGTCTTCGGCGGCGTAGAATGCGGCTTGTTCGAGGTCGATCTCATTAAAGGTTTTTTGCTTTTTGCCTTTGCCTGCCAGTTCTTCAAAGCTTACACAGGTGTGACCAAGGAACTTCTTCGCTAAGCTATCCATGTCATGACGATTACCAACGGAATTCAGAGTATAGGATTCCAACATGGTGTCGTGCTTAATGCCTTGCAGTTTAATGTCGTAATTCGCAAGGACGTTGGCGTCGTATTTGATATGCTGGCCGACTTTGGCTTTATTGGCGTCTTCTAAAATGGGCTTCAGTTGTGCCAGTACCCAGTCTCTATCTAGTTGCTCTGGAGCGTCTTCGTAATCGTGCGCTACGGGAATGTAGCAAGCGGTGCCTTCTTCAATGGAAAAAGACACGCCGATGATTTCCGCTTTCATGTAATTAAGGCTGGTGGTTTCTGTATCAAAGGCGATTAAATCCGCTTGGATGATCTTGTCTAACCACGAGGCGAAAAGTGCTTTGTCTAATACGGTGTCGTAGTGTGTTTCTATAGGCGGGGGCAATAAAACGTTAGCGGCGCCGTTTTCTTCACCAGAGTCTTTCTCGCTTGGTGTGCGTTCTAGGTCTCTTAACCACGTTTTGAATTCCAGCTTTTCGAACCATTCTTTTAGAAGGTCTTTATTAATAGGGCCATTTTTTAGTGTAAGAGGGTCGAAGTCCATCTCAACATCGCATTTGATGGTAGCGAGTGTGTAGGACAATTCGGCCATTTCTTTATGTTCGGCCATTTTCTTCGCAAGGGTTTTTGCACCACGAAAGCTTAATGTGGCAATCTCATCCAGACGCTCGTAGATGCTGGTCAGCCCACCTAATCCTTGTAATAAACCCAGTGCGGTTTTTTCTCCAACACCCGGAACACCCGGAATGTTGTCCACTTTATCGCCCATAAGTGCAAGATAATCGATGATAAGCTCAGCGGGAATGCCAAACTTATCTTTCACACCTTGGATGTCCATAGTGGTATCTGTCATGGTATTGATGAGAGTGACTTTTTCTGTAACCAACTGAGCCATGTCTTTATCGCCTGTGGATACAACGACATCACGGCCTGTTTCACCGACAATCTTAGCGATGGTGCCAATCACATCGTCAGCTTCTACCCCAGTGATGCTGATAAGAGGCAAACCCATTGCGCCGATGATTTTGTGAATTGGCTCAATTTGAAGACGTAAGTCGTCTGGCATGGATGGGCGTTGTGCTTTGTATTCAGGATAAATCTCATCACGGAAGGTTTTTCCTTTGGCATCAAAAATAACCACCATCGGAGAATCAGGATAACGCCCCATCAAGTTGCGGATCATACTGATCACACCACGGATAGCGTTGGTTGGTTGACCGTCACTGGTATTTAACGGTGGAATGGCATGAAAAGCACGATATAAATACGATGACCCGTCCACCAAAATCATTGGTGAAGTGGTGTTTGAGTCGCTAGCCGACATGAAAATACCCTCATTAGCACTGAATTCTAGAATTAATGGCTAGATTATCATATTGAGAGGGCTTTAGTGGGCGGAAATGCATTTTCACCAATTGACCTTTTTCCACTTATTGTGGAGCATAGGCACTTCTTTAAATACGCTTGCGTTGCTGATATTAAAATAGGTGTTAAATTGGCTGTTTATACTTCTCTAGATCAAGATGACATGTTGGCTTTATTAGCTGATTACGACTTAGGTAACTTGGTGTCTTTTCAAGGCATTTCTGGAGGAGTGGAAAATACGAATTACTTCGTAACCACAGATCAAGGTAAGTATGTATTAACCTTATTTGAAGAGTTTGCAGCAGAAGACGTGCCTTACTTTTTGGATGTGGTGGCGCATTTTAAAGCTGAGGGGTTTAACGTCCCATCAGCGATTGATAACAAACATGGCGAACGCATGTTTATTATTAAAGATCGACCAGCGATTATTGTAGATTGTTTTGCGGGTGCATTACTGGATAACACAGATGTT
This sequence comes from Marinomonas phycocola, assembly GCF_047525455.1. Taxonomy (NCBI): domain Bacteria; kingdom Pseudomonadati; phylum Pseudomonadota; class Gammaproteobacteria; order Oceanospirillales; family Oceanospirillaceae; genus Marinomonas; species Marinomonas phycocola. Next base: position 140,918 of record NZ_JBLIXL010000004.1, on the reverse strand, counting down.
CTAAGCTGTTCTCTGATGGGTACAGAGTTGGCCAAGTTACACAAAGCAGGTCAACGTTTCCCCAAGAAGCGCCCAAGTCACCGTGGTGTTGAATGGTGGAATCGCACCAGTAAAGAGTTGGCGCCCAAACTTCCAGAGGACGATGCGGCTTTGTTGCTGAACCAAGTGTCGGCGTTTGATGACTTTTTGCAAGCCGCTATTGAATTACCGACCGGCACCATTCATGCCGATTTGTTCTTCAATAATACCTTGTTTGTTGGTACGAAGTTGTCCGCGATTATCGACTTCTACAATGCGTGTGACAGTTGGTTAATGTACGATTTGGCCATTGTAGTGAATGATTGGTGCTCTGATTCTGAAACAGGGGAATTGGACATAGAAAAATACAACGCATTGATGTCGGCTTACGCTCAAGAGCGGATATTTACGGATGCCGAAAGAGATGCGTGGCCATTAATGTTACAAACGGCGGCGATGCGTTTTTGGCTATCTCGTTTAGAAGCTTGGTACGCTGCCATCGATGATCCTGAGCGTTTGGCACAACAACATAATCCTGAAGACATTAAACGTATCCTGAAAGCGCGTATCGCATTTAGCCCTGAAATCACAGCGTAACAAGTGTTAAATAGGGGGTTAGTGCGTTGTAAAGTACGTAATAAGTCATTTTCACTTAAGGGGGGAAGCGAATGTATCGTTTTCGCGTATTGATCAGTGTTTGGTTACTCTTGATCGCCAATGCCGTTATGGCACATCCACATGTCTTTATTGAAGCTCAATATCGTATTGACTTGAATAATACCAAGGTCAATGTATTTGAAGCGTCGTGGAAATTCGATGCGTTTACCAGTTTTAGTTTGATATTGGAGCTGGATACGAATTCAGACGGCCAGCTTCAAAGCTCAGAAAAGCGGGTTTTGGATGAAAAGCTGAAAAGCTTTGAACCGTTTAATTACTTTTTAAAGGTGGTGGCTGATGGGCAAGTTGTGCAACCTTCTAATGTTTCTATGGTGGATGCAAAGATAGAGCAAAATCAGATTGTCGTTACTTTTGGAGTGGTCCTTCTTGAAACGATTTCTTTGGATGAGCAATCTTTGTCTTTGTCTTTTGGTGATGATCAATTTTATTTTGCGTTGATGCCGCCTGATAGCGGGCTGCTTAACTTACAAGGGGCATTGGCAGAAACCTGTACACCAGTAGAGCGTGAAGCCGAAGAAATGGCGATTGATTCTTGGGTTGATTTAAGCTGCGATTAATTTCCCTGCATACAATGCATTTTAAAAAGAGAAACTTATGCTAGAGCAATTTCAATGGCTGCCATTCTTGGTCGCCATCAGCCTATTGACCATGAGCCCAGGTGTTGACACGATCTTGGTGATGCGTAATGCCGCCCGTAATGGATGGAAAGACGGTTTTTTAACCAGTCTGGGCATTTGTATGGGATTGTTTGGTCATGCGACGTTATCGGCAGTTGGTTTATCGGTGATTTTGTTAGGCTCGGCTGAATTGTTCTTGGTCTTTAAGCTGATGGGTGCTGGGTACTTAGTTTATTTAGGTTTGCAAAGCCTGCGCAGTGTACTTAACCCTGCTGAGGTGAGCTTCTCAGATAAAGGGAAAGGCGACATTAAAGCGTCCAGTGGATGGATATCGTTTCACCAAGGGTTACTGTCCAATGTGTTAAACCCTAAGCCCATTATTTTTTACATGGCATTTTTACCTCAGTTTATTGACCCAAGTTATTCAGCGCTAAGTCAGTCGCTTTTTATGGCCTCATTGCATTTTACCCTTGCGATGATTTGGCAAACCTTTCTTGCTGTTATGGTATATAAGGCAAGAATTTGGCTCGCGCGACCAAAAGTTGCTCAAGCCTTGGATGGCTTAACAGGTACATTGCTTGTTGGTTTTGGTATTCGGCTTGCGTTATCAAACGCAAGTTCATAGTAGATAGAACAAATGAGTCTTTTGATTTCCACTTGGATTAAGTTCTTTTTCCTTTTTGTGCGCCTTTCTTTGTGTTGTCAATGTTTCTGGCATTGATTCAGGGAGAGCCTACAGCGGTTCGTAAAAAAATAGCCAATAAATCGATTATCGCAGCAGCGATTATTGCGTTGGTGCTATTGTTTTTTGGTGGTAGCTAATGGCTGCCCAAATTTTTATGGGTGGTGTAATGGGTTTCTTTGCTCCAACCTTATAAGAAATGTTGAGTCTGAAATTGTTATAATATAACATTCTCATTGTTAATCCTTAATAATGAGAATGTTTAATGAAGCCCCTCTTAACAGCAGGTTTGCTAGGTTCACTTCTATTGGTTGGGTTCATCTCAACGGATTTTGTTTGGTATCAGTCTTTTATTCAATGGATGATGTCTCAACAATTGGATTTTCATCGTAGTTTGGTTACCTCAATGCGCTTGCTCAGCGAAAATAACAGCGTTGAGCTTTTATGGGGCGGCGTCAGTGTTAGCTTTCTATATGGCGTATTTCATGCTGTTGGCCCTGGGCATGGTAAAGCAGTGATTGCGTCTTATATGCTGGCAAGCCATGCAACGATTAAACAAGGTATTCGTTTAACCGCGCTAAGTTCTCTCGCTCAGGGCCTGACAGCCATTGCTTGTGTGCTTGTACTTGGATATGTATTTGAATTAGCGGGTAAAGCAATGCAAGTCAGCCGCTTCTTTGAAATGGGCAGTTTCGCTCTCATTGGGTTGATTGGGTTATGGATGCTGCTTCGAGTATTGCGAAACAAACCTGCCTGCTGTGATCATCACGACCATCACGACCATCACGACCATCACGACCATCACGACCATCACGACCATCACGACCATCACGACCATCACGACCATCACCCGGATAAAGTGAGCCAAGTGTCGTGGTGGGCCATGATCGGTTCTATAGGCATTCGCCCTTGTTCAGGTGCGGTATTAGTGTTGCTGTTTTCTTTAGGGGCCGATATTTTTCATTGGGGAGTGGTAGCAACATTGTCTATGTCTTTGGGAACAGCGATCACTGTGAGTGTATTGGCTGTATTCAGTGTGTGGTTTCGACAGTCTGTTTATGCTCACAATCATTCTTCTATGTGGCAAGAACGTTTGATGAAGTCTTTTGGGATTTTAGCGTCTGTTTTGTTGATTACCATCAGCTCGTCCATGCTAGTTGAGTATTTTACTTATTCAGGAAGGATGCTGTAATGAATGTACCTCATAACCACGATTCTTGTATTGAATCGGCATTGGCGACGGCTGAGAAATTGTGCCGAGCGAAAAATCAAAAGCTGACCAAAGTAAGGCGTCGCGCCCTAGAGTTGATTTGGCAGAGCCACCGCCCTTTAGGCGCCTATCAATTGCTGGCAAAGTTAGCTGAAGAAGGGTTTAACTCTGCTCCTCCGACAGTATATCGTGCGTTGGATTTCTTAATGTCCACAGGGCTAATTCATAAAGTGGAATCCATGAACGCGTATTTAGGATGTGTTCACGCAGATAAAGTGCATAAAGGCTACTTTCTTATTTGCGACCAATGTCATAACGTCATGGAATTTGATTACCAAGATATCCACAACTCGTTAATCGAAAAAGCGCAGGCTCAAGGCTTTAGTTTACGTTCGGAAACCATTGAACTAATAGGTCTGTGCGAAGGTTGCCAGATCAACAGTGCAGAATCAGTGAAACCCTCGTCTGATGCTATTCCAAAAGAGAGTAAGCCATGACCCCGTTAGTTACCTTTGACAAAATTGGTATTGAATTTGATGGTCGAGTGCTCTTAAACCAAATCAATATGATCATTCACAAAGGAGAAATAGTTACCTTAATAGGCCCCAATGGAAGTGGTAAAAGTACCTTGATTCGTACTCTATTAGGGCTGCAATTGCCTACTTCAGGGTCGGTGGAGCATCACGAAAAAACGCGCGTGGGCTATATGCCCCAAAAACTGCATATTGACCCAACTTTGCCGTTGGATGTCTCTGATTTTCTTGCTTTGGTGCGTAATGTTGATAAAAAAGACATACCGAAAGTATTGGCTAAGGTCGGGATAGAGAAATTGGCGAATAAGCAGGTACATGTGTTATCTGGAGGGGAAATACAGCGTGTGTTGTTGGCTAGAGCACTATTAAACCGACCTACGTTGCTGGTATTGGATGAGCCTGTTCAAGGTGTGGATGTAAATGGGCAAGTGGAGCTTTACAGCTTGATTGCCACCATACGGGATGAGCTGCAATGTGGCGTATTAATGGTATCCCATGATTTACATCTTGTGATGGCAAAAACCGATACAGTGGTGTGCATTAATCAGCATGTTTGTTGTTCGGGTACACCACAACATGTGACTGGACACCCAGCTTATCAGGCCTTATTTGGTATACCGGGAGCAGAAGAATCGATCGCTATTTACGCCCATCATCATGACCATGTACATGACGATCATGGTGATGTAGTGAATGCAAAAACGCATATGCATGATAAAACCTGTAGCCACTAAACTCAGTATACCGAATCAAAGCATCATTGTTTAACGTTAGTAATCAAGGTCATGGAACATGTTAGATTTATTATTTAGGGCGTTACTTGGCGGGTTAGGTGTCGCTGCTGTGGCTGGGCCGTTAGGAGCGTTTGTTGTATGGCGTAGGATGGCCTATTTTGGTGACACCTTAGCGCATTCTGCCTTGTTAGGTGTGGCTCTTGGGTTGTTATTTGATATTAATTTGAACCTTGCAGTGATTGTATTGTGTGTTGGGCTTGCGTTGGTGCTGGTCACGCTTCAAAAGAAGCACTTTATTGCGACGGACACTCTGCTCGGTATTTTAGCTCATTCCTCATTGTCTCTGGGGCTGGTAGCGGTCAGCTTTCTTGATGACATTCGCATTGACTTAATGGCTTATTTATTTGGAGATTTATTGGCGATTAGTTCAGCAGATCTGTACTGGATTTATGCGGGTGGTGCGCTTGTGTTACTGCTTTTAATCGTTTTCTGGAAACCTTTGTTGGCAATGACGGTTAACGAAGAGTTAGCGAAAGTAGAGGGTTATCCAGTGGAAGCGATTCGTTTGCTTCTTATGTTGCTGGTGGCGTTGGTGATTGCGGTAGCGATGAAAATTGTGGGTGTGCTATTGATTACGTCATTGATGATCATCCCGGCAGCGACGGCAAGGCGGCTTGCTAATTCCCCCGTGCAGATGGCAACCATGGCCAGTATTATTGGTTGTGTGTCCGTGTGTGGTGGACTTTGGGTATCGTATCAATGGGATACGCCAGCGGGACCAAGTGTTGTTGTGTGTGCGGCCTTATTGTTCTTATTTATCTACAGTTTGCCAAAATTGAATCGCGTTTAATCTTGCTGTTCATTAAATGGAAGAGCACGCCCTAATCTTCTAAGAAGAGGAGATTAGAGCGAATCGTATAAAAGCTAAACGTCATTATAGCGCTTGTTGTTCGGCAAGGTATTCATCTTTTAGTTTGACGTAATTCAGACCTGCATATTGGAAATAATCGAGTTCGGATTGTTTTAGGGGCCTAACCGCTTTTGCAGGTGAACCCATGTATAAAAATCCAGATTCTAATCGTTTACCAGGTGGAACCAGTGACCCCGCACCAATGACGACTTGGTTTTCAACGATGGCTCCGTCTAATATGGTAGTGCCCATACCAATCAATACTTGGTTGTGTATGGTGCAGCCATGTAGCATTGCCATGTGCCCGACCGTCACATCATCGCCAATAATTAATGGGTAGCCATCTGGGTTGTAATCACTTGCATGGGTGATGTGCAAGCAGGTGTTATCTTGAATGCTAGTGCGTTTGCCGATGCGAATTTTGTGCATATCGCCTCGAATGGAAACCAAAGGCCAAACAGAGCTGTCTTCACCAATCGTGATGTCGCCGATTAAAACTGCGGATTCATCGACCCAAACTCGCTCTCCGAGTACAGGGGTATGACCGCGAAACGATCTTATTGTCATAGTAGGTCTCCATAAATACCCGTTAAGGGTGTTGAAAAGAGAGTCAACCTTACCCATTAATACTATATACAGGCAATGCCCTATTTTATTTTTTTGAAGGATACCATGTTATGCCAACGTCAGTATGGGATGCGACGTCCCTCCCACAATTTTCTGCGATCGATGTAAATAGCATTGAAGAAGACTTAACCGTCATACTTGAAAAAAACCGTAAAACGATGGCGGCGTGTGTTGCGCAAGACGCACCGCTGACATGGGAAAACTTTGTTTTGCCGTTAGATCAAATCAACGATGAATTAGGTGCCTTTTGGTCTCCCATTAGTCACTTAAACTCCGTCAAAAACAACCCTGAACTACGAGATGCGTATAATGCTTGCCTTCCAAAACTGACTCAGTATTACACGGAAATTGGTCAAAACCATGGCCTATATCAAGGCTACAAAACCTTATTAAACAAAGCGGAGAGTGAAGGCTATACACAGGCTCAAACAGAAGCGCTTGTGCAAGAAGTGCGTGGTTTTGAATTATCTGGTGTTGCTCTAGAAGGGACAGCGAAAGAGCGTTACGGTGAAATTAGCCAACGTTTGTCTGAATTGAGCAGCGCTTTTGGTGAGCATGTACTTGATTCGACTCAAGCGTGGAGTAAACTGGTCACTGACGAGTCGGAGCTATCGGGTTTGCCTGAATCCGCGTTGGCGCAAGCGAAGCAAATGGCGCAAGCCAAAGAACAAGAGGGTTGGTTATTCACCCTAGATTTCCCTTCTTATATGCCTGTCTTAAATTATGCAGACAATCAAGCTCTGCGAGAAGAGCTGTACACCGCCTTTGCTACACGTGCATCCGATAATGCACCGACAGGAACAGAATACGATAATGCTCCCTTGATTGATGAAATTCTAGCGCTACGTCATGAAATGGCACAGTTACTTGGTTTCAGCGATTACGCGGCCCTGTCTGTAGCAACCAAAATGGCTGATAATGGCGATCAAGTTATTGAGTTTTTGAATGATTTGGCTGTGAAAGGCAAGCCAGCGGCAGAACAAGATTTAAAACAAATTCAAGAATTTGCACAGGCTGAATTTGGAGTGGGAACATTAAACGCTTGGGATATTGGTTACTATGCTGAAAAGCTACGCGAACACAAATTCTCAATTTCTCAGGAATCATTGCGCCCCTACTTTCCAATTAATAAAGCATTATCTGGGTTATTTCATGTTGCTCAGACGCTATTTGGTATCGATATTCGAGAAGAAACCGAGTTTGATTCATATCATAAAGATTTACAGCTCTTTACCATTAGTAAAGATGGCTCCGACGTATCTCGCTTTTATCTAGACCCTTATGCCCGTGAAGCAAAACGCGGCGGTGCGTGGATGGATGAATGCCGTGTTCGTCGTAGATTACAGAATGGTCAATTGCAACTGCCAGTTGCGTATTTAGTGTGTAACTTTACCCCGCCAATTGGCGATAAACCTGCTTTATTAACACACGATGAGGTCACAACTTTATTCCATGAATTTGGCCATGGTTTGCACCATATGCTAACTCAAGTCGAGGTCGCTGCGGTATCAGGTATTAACGGTGTCGCTTGGGATGCGGTGGAATTACCAAGCCAATTTATGGAGAATTGGTGCTATGAACCAGAAGCGCTGGCCTATATTGCAGGCCATTATGAAACGAAGGCGTCGTTACCACAGGATTTATTGGACAAAATGCTGGCAGCGAAGAATTTTCAAGCTGGAATGCAACTGATGCGTCAGTTAGAATTTTCCTTGTTCGACTTCCGTTTGCATAAAGAATACTCTGCGGGCATCTCTGTACAAGACTTGATTAACGAAGTCCGTCAGGATGTCTCTGTATTTACGCCACCTTCATTTAATCGCTTCCAAAACAGCTTCTCACATATTTTTGCAGGAGGTTATGCTGCGGGTTATTACAGCTATAAATGGGCGGAAGTATTGTCAGCGGATGCGTTTTCACGCTTTGAAGAAGAGGGTATTTTTAATCAAGAAACGGGCGCCTTGTTCCGTGATACCGTTCTGGCGAACGGTGGTTCTCGACCTGCGGCAGAATTGTTTGCTGCGTTTCGTGGACGCGCCCCGTCTACTGATGCATTATTACGCCACAGTGGCATTGCGGCTTAATGTAGATACAGGCATGCCATATCGAGTGCTGAAACGCCACGCAGACAGAGTTATTATTTATAATGGCTTTGTCTGAAAACGAATGTTTGGATACACAAAAAGAGGTCTGTCCATGATAAAGCGCTTTATTGCCGGTGCAATTTGTCCACGCTGTAGTGGCATGGATAAGATTCGTGCTTGGCGTAATGACGACGAAGAGAAACAGTTCCGTGAATGCATTGAATGTGGCTACACAGACGAGCAGTCTACGGTGATTCAAGAGCAACCAGTAGAAGTAGCAACACGTGTGAACCAGCCTCATGTCGCGGCTCCTGATACGGAAGAGAGTGTGATTCAATTTATTCCAAATCCTGGAATGACTAAGCACTGATGTGGATGTTCTTCTTGTCGCAGTAAACTGAATCATCAAAGATGTAAGAAAAAATGCATACGAGTGAATAGCCCGTATGCATTTTTTAGTTAAAGTGCGTGATTTAGCGTGTGTTACAGGTCGTTATTAATCGTAACGCCTTCGGGTAATACACCTTCAAGTAACGGATAATCAGAAAAATTCTGTGAAAGCCGTTGTTTTTGTTTTTCTAAACGAATGATAGGAGCGCGTGTCGCATCAACGGAGCAGTTATGCTCACTGATGAGTTTCTTCCCTTGTTCGTCTAATTGGCTATCATTAATTAAACGGGTATTGATAGAGAAATCACCTATCGCTTGGATACAGTTACGGCGGCTAAAGCGAGGGAAATTGTTGAAGGTGAAATTCTCTTCTACATACTGGTTACTCAGTTCAATCAATGAATCCATGAGTTTGTAAAATAACTCGTTGGTTGTCTCTTGTTTGAGTATCAAAGTGCATTCAACACCATGCAGCTCTGCAAAGTCCGCGGTTTGATGATCCGCCGCACAAGTGAATACAAAGTCGATTAATGTCTGCCCATTGCGTCTTTTGGTGACATCAAGGCATTCAATTTTTGTTTGATCGAAGCGTAATAGATTGAACATCGACTGCACATAGGCAATTGAAAAAGGTTCAAGCGCAATGTCCTGAGCTTCGAATAAATCGTAAGACTGAGCCATTAACGGTAGATCATGATGGCTATTGAAGGGGGTACTGACTTTACCAGACTCAACCGACTTGAGAGTGACTAACTCACGTATCTCATGCTCACGTGCTTTTTGAATAGCAAGAAAGGCGGTTTGGATGACTTCAGAGGTAGGAAGATTTAATTCTACACGCCACTTGCGTCCGTAAACAATCTTACTGGCGCGGTCTAACAGCTTCTTTTGATAGTTCTCACGACCAATAATCCCTATTTGAAGAAATAAACCTTGATCATCCTCGGCACAAAAAATGGGGTAATGTTTTGAGAACTGAATTTTACTTAAAATGGACTCAACACTCTCCAATGTATGGTTATAGCCATAAAAGTGTTGAGGCACACAGGTTTGCCCATTGGGTAAACTGACTGTTGGGGCAGAAATGAGGCAATATTCCCCCAATGCTTCATGAGCGGAAATGTCCCTTTTCGTAAGTAAATTTAAAGCACTTTTTTTCATATTGGCATTACACTCACATGAATAAAATAAACGTCAGGTTATCTATGACAGAGTTTTTTTACAATAGTTTTACTCAGTACGAAAAAAAGCACAAAGTGGATCACAAAAGTCTGTGTGGCTCTTTGAAAAGACATATTTTTGTGGCGATAGGCATATCGACAGTATAACAACTTGTATTTATCTTATGTCTTATATAAGATTTAAAAACCTTGCTGTACATCAATGAAAAAACACGTTACCTATGGTGCGGTGAGAAAAACAATAACAACACTTTAGGATAACGCGCATCATGTCAGGCTACGTTAATGGCACATGGCATCCCCATTGGCTTATGGGCCGTGATGGCTTAATGGTCACTCATGGTCAAAGTCCACTCTATCGATCCGGTCGGATCTGTCTTGCTGTCTTCTTTACTGTTCTGTATCAAAAAACAATGATTATTTGGGTGTGTGAATGCGTCAAAAAGTATGCACTTGCGATGATACCTCAGCATGCTTTATTGAGATTAGAGTCTAATAACTCGGATTTTTCTTTGATGTATATCATAATAGACGGAATTTGAATGAGTTCGTGTACGCGTGTTAAGCGGTTTTGTTTTGTTTTTTTAAAGGTAAACTTAGCCTACGCTAAGTCAATGTTGGGTTTATATCAAAATGATAGGTAAACTGATTACCGTTCGTCATCATTGATATATGAATAAATGAGGATTTGTGAATGCCTTGGATGATAAAAATAATATCAGGGTTAAGTGCATTTAATAAAGCCATTATTTGGCTGTTTAAATATTTAGCTTTGTCTGCGGTTGCCATAATGACATTTGTGATTTTATTACAGGTGTTTTTTCGTTATGTGCTCAATAACTCTTTTCCATGGTCGGAAGAGTTGGCCCGATACTTAATGGTGTGGATGACATTTTTAACTTTGCCTGTGGTTTCTCGAATGAGCCAACATGCGGCTTTAGAAATTATTTTAGGCAGTTTACCAAGACGCTTAAATACGTTGTTACAGTTGATCATATATGGGTTAATCGGAATCGTGCTTTTCATTGCGTTTGATAAGAGTTATGACTTTGCTATCAAAGGTAACCGTATCTTAGCAACCGCATTACCGGTAACAAAAGCGTGGTCTTACACCGCCATGCCTATTGGGTTTGGTGCGATGATGCTGATTTATCTTGAACTGTTTCTCGTTAATTTAGTTGACTTATTTTCTCCAGAAAATGCATCCGAGTCTTTAGTGGAATCATCAGCGAATAAATAATAAGGATCACCACCATGGGTATTTCATTTTTTTGGATTCTTTTATCCGTTATGTTTTTAGGTATGCCAGTTGCGTTTGCGTTATTGTTCGCACCTGGATTGAGTTTGTTTCTAGAAGGTAAAGAGGCTTTTTATTTACTGTTAACTCAACGTTTGTACAATGGTATTGATAGCTTTCCTTTGATGGCCATCCCGTTTTTCATGTTAGCTGGGGAAGTAATGAATCGAAGTGGAATTACACTTTCACTGGTTCAAGTCAGCCAAGCGTTTATTGGTCACTTTAGAGGTGGTCTTGCACAAATTAATATTCTTTCTTCTATGTTATTTGCTGGTTTGAGTGGCTCAGCGGTCGCGGATTGTTCTGCATTGGGTAAAATGTTGATTCCTGCAATGGAAAAAAACGGTTACTCCCGTCGATTTGCGGCAGCGGTAACGGCCGCATCTTCCATTATCGGCCCAATCATCCCTCCTAGTGGTATTATGATTTTGTACGCATTTGTTATGAATGTGTCGGTAGGTGGTTTGTTTGCCGCAGGCATATTGCCAGGTATCTTAGTTGGCTCCAGTTTAATGGTGATGACATGGTTTTTATCTAAAAAGCGTGGTTACGCAGTCGCTGCAGAGAGAGCAACTTACAGCGAAAAGGGAAGAGCGGTTAAGAAAGCCTTTTGGCCTTTGATGACTCCAGTTATTTTATTAGGCGGCATTCTTTCTGGTGTCTTTACACCAACGGAAGCCGCAGCGGTTGCCGCAGCTTATGCATTGGTGATCAGTTTTATGACAAAGACAATGACCTTTCAGTCATTACCAGATTTGTTTTATGAAACAGCGAAATCGTCAGCAGTAATCTTGTTTTTAGTGGGCAGTGCTGTGGCATTTTCTGCTGTGATCAGTTTGTCTGGCGCGCCGCAAAAAGTGGCTGAGTTTATGGTGTCATTAACATCGGATCCATTGATGTTGCTACTGTTAATCAATGTTTTGCTGCTTATTGTTGGGATGTTCTTGGATGCAGGTCCTGCGATTCTAATTCTTGGTCCAATTCTTGGCCCTATCGTGACTCAGTTCGGTATTGATCCACTGCATTTTGCGATCGTAATGTGTGTTAACTTAACCGTTGGTTTGGCTACGCCACCTATGGGATTGGTGCTCTTTGTCGCCGCCAGTGTGAGTGGAGAAAAAGTAGAGCGTATTAGTCGAGAGATGCTGCCGTATTTAGCAATGCATTTGTTGGTTATCGTGCTGATTACTTATATTCCTGCTATTACGATGACTTTGCCTCGTATGCTTGGATTTGCATAGTCTTTTGATTTATAAAGCTATTGGCTGGCTAAAACGAAAAAGGGAAGTGTTGATACACTTCCCTTTTTTATGGGCAACATTTGAGTAACGATAAGTTTGAATAACTCTTGAATCCAAGGCTATATCAGTCTGTTAAGTGATTTTAACTTCGTAGTGCATATTGGCGCTGTGTGCTCGGCTGATGCTGTACTCAACTCGCCTACCATCCAAAGCTGTTGCAATCCGAGCTACTTCAAGTAAAGGTTGGTTTTCTTCGACTTCTAGTAATTCAGCGTCGATAGCGTTGCTTAGGACGGCTTTAATGGAGTCTACGGCATTACGAATGGAAATATTAAAGGTGTTTTGATAAAAGTTGTAGAGCGCGTGTGGCAAGGTACTTTCTAAGTGCAAGTCACCGAAATAATGATACGGTAAATAAATAAGCTCTCTAATACAGGGCTCATCATTAATGATTCGGACTCGGTGAAGTTGAATAACACGAGTGTCTTTCTTTAACTCTAATGCATTAGCAATGGTAGGCGTGGCGTCAAGTAATTGTATGTCGATTAGGTTGGCGGTTGGAAGCTCACTGCCTTCGCCGCAGTCGTGCTTGAAACGGAAAAAGTGGAAAAGCATTTCTTGTAAGGTGTGGTTTGATACAAAGGTTCCTACACCTTGACGTCGAAAGACAATATTTTCTTCTGTTAATGTATTCAATGCTTTTCGAACGGTGCCTTGACTGACCTCTAGCATATCGGCTAACTGGAATTCGCTGGGCAAGACTTCTCCAGGCTTCCAGATGCCGCCAACAATACGCTCAATAATGAGCTCTTTTACCTGCTCGTAAAGCGGTTTAAATTGTGGAGACAGTCGATTTTTTTGAGTCATACCAAGCCTTTTAAAAAAGAGAAACGATCTGCGATTTAGAATACCGAAAATGCAGTCATAATTCTGCAATTTTATTTACGCTACGATAATGAGGCCTTTACCATTCAAACTTTGCCTTATTAATACGATGTGATACAAGGTTTGATATGGGGGTACACGCATTGAGAATCCATTCGTTTTTTAAGATCATTTTTCCGATAACCAGGTGTAAGTGTAAAAAACTGAAAAAAAATGTGACTCTTTGGTTGTGTTTCAGGTCTTATGTAAGATATAAAATAGCATGTGATCATCATACGATTTAGCTAATCCGTATGACTCTATGAATAGAGAAGATGATTCAACGCCTATATTCAGACTTTCTGATGTTTGAATAAAGCTAGATTAGCTTTAAAAATAATAACGGAGCTTCATAATAATGAAAAAAAATAATCTCTTGAAAACCACGCTAACGACGTTGGCACCGACTCTGTTGGCTGCTGGTATTGCGGCTGCTTCTCTACCTGCAATGGCAGCTGACTTCAATATTAATGTTGTTCATTTATCTAACACCAACGATGAAGATTACGATGGCGCGTTGGTTCTAAAGGATTATGTTGAAGCTCAATCGAATGGTCGTATTGCAGTGACTATCTATTCTGGTGGCCAATTATGCGGTAACGGTACTGAGTGTATCGAAGCGTTGCAAGCGAACTTAATTCAAGTATTTAATACGACCACAGGCGGCCTTTCTAGCGTATTCCCAGAAATTCAAGCGCTTGACATTCCTTATATGTTCCCAAGTGACCGTATTGCGGAATGTGCATTAGACAGCGAAATGCTTGCAGGTTCTATCCGTAAGGAATTATTAGAACGTACAGGTTCTATGCGTCTAATGACAATTGGCAATACAGGTGGTTGGCGTAATTTTGCAACAACGGATCGTCAAATTAAAACGCCAGCAGATGTAAAAGGCGCAAAAATCCGTACGATTAACTCCCCGATTCAAATGGAACTTGTACGCTCTATGGGTGGCAGCCCAACAGCAGTACCATGGCCAGAAGTATACACATCTCTAGCAACAGGTTTGGTTGCAGGTACGAAGAACGGTATTACTGACATCATGGGTATGAAGTTTAATGAGCATATTAAATACATGACATTAGACGGCCATGCTTACATGGGTTCTATGTGGTGGATGAACAACGATGCGTTCAGTGAAATGCCAGATGATTTACAACAAATTATGTCTGATGGGTTTGACTCTCTAAGAATGGTAACAACGGTATTACCTAAGCGTCGTCAGATCGAAGCATATAATGCCTTTAAAGAAGGTGGTGGTAGCATCTATGCACCAACCGCAGACGAGAAGAAAATGTTCCAAGAAGCGGCACTACCAGTACGTGATTGGTTCAAAAATGAGTATGGCGCTAAATGGATGGACATTACTCAAAATGCAGTAGATGCGTGTGAAACGTCTCTAAATGAAAAATACACAGCTGCAAAATACTAAGTAATCTTGCTATGTAGTGTATCTGCTGCATATAAAATGACTGCCAACGCCCACTTACTTTATGAGTAAGTGGGCGTTTTTAATGGTGGCCTATTGAAGTTCTTTTACATGCTTTAACATGTGTTCCATGAAACGTGTCATTAATGCCGTTTCTCTTTCTGCCTTCCATACCATATGAATTTCAAGGTCTGGCAGCTTCCCTGAAATGGGGCGGTAAATTAATCCCTCTCGTTGATCGTATTTTGTGGACTCAGGAACAATAGCGATGCCTACTCCAGCGGCGACTAACGTTCGTGATGTCTGTGTCACCTTTGCAATTTGCACTATGTTGGGCTGCACATCGGCATCATGCAAGTGATTCATTATCTGATCGTATAATGAAGGATGAGAGGAGCGGGCAAACATAACAAAGGACTCCCCTTTCAAATCCGTTAAAGAAACCACGTCTTTATTTGCAAGAGGATGATGTTCATGTAGGGCGAGAAGGTTGTCTTGATGTTCATAATGGCAATTTTTGAAGCGAGATACATCCACACTTGGGTTGAGAAAGACAAAAGCCAAATCAATTTTGTCTAATGTTAGTGCCTGCAGTGCATCCACTGTTGTCATACTCTCTAGATTTAATGTGGCTTTAGAGAATTTTTTCTTAAAGTCTCCAATGCCTTTTGAAAAGTGCGGTGTTCCTGTTGCCCAAATGAATCCAACAGAGAGGTTGCCGTCTTCGCCTTTAGAGATGGCTTTTACTTGTTGTTGAGTATTCTCCCACATTTGTAACAAACTTTTTGCTTGTGGTAGTAGCGCTTCTCCAGCGGCGGTTAATGTAACTCTTTGACTGGTTCGTTCAAAGAGAGTGGCTTCTAATTCATCTTCTAAGCTTTTGATTTGCTGGGATAAAGGTGGTTGAGAGATGTGCAGCCTTTGTGCTGCGCGGCCAAAATGCAATTCTTCAGCCACGGTGACAAAGTAATAGAGTTTTCTAAATCGCATGTTTACAACTTCAATATGTTTTCTGTATTAAGCTATGTTGAAAGATATATTAGACTTAATGAAAGAGTTTTTCTATTGTTAGCGCATTAATATGACCCCCTATACTAGTCTAATCAGGAAACATCATGAGCAGAGAAAAAATTAACGGCCAATTATTCAGTTATTCAGGCCCTGCCTTTCATTATTTAAATGAAGAAGAGCGTCACTTTTTTGCGAAAGAGCCAGCTGAATTTCGTGTGAGCTTAATTGGATGTGGCATGATTGGTATGGAACACATGCGTGTTGCTACTTTAGTGGGGCGTACAGCAATACACGGTGTATTTGATACAAACGAACGCAGTGTTAAGGTGGCAAAAGAGGAATTTGCCAAAGTCACCGATGATGACTTTATGGTTTACGACAGCCTAGAAGCGGCATGTAATGACCCTACTATTGATGGGATTATGATCTGTACTCCGAACTACACGCATTTAGATATTTTAAAAGTTGCTATAAAATCAGGTAAGCCTATTTTTATGGAAAAACCGATGGCGACTAAGCTTGAAGACGCGTATGAAATTACGAAGATGGCTCAAGACTACGACTCTGTCTTGCAAATTGGTTTGCAGTACCGCTATAAGTCTATTTATTCTGAAGCGATTCATGAAGTATTAGAACGTCGCGCGGTTGGCGATGTGAAGATGATTAATATCATGGAGCACCGTATTCCGTTTTTGGATAAAGTGCAGCAATGGAATAAATTTTCTAAATACTCTGGTGGAACATTAGTTGAAAAATGCTGCCATTATTTTGATTTACTGAATTTATTTGCTGGATCGCGTCCGGTAAGGGTTCATGCGACAGGTTCACAATCGACTAACTTCATTGATTTTGAATTTAAAGGTGAAACGTCCGATATTCTAGACAGTGCATTTGTTACAGTGGAATATGAAAATGGCATTCGTGCAGGGTTTAATCTATGTATGTTTGCGCCGATGTTTCACGAAGAGATTGTTATTTGTGGCGATGAAGGTCGTGTTAAAGCGGCTGAAATGGAAGATTTTGGTGAAAGTGCCCGTTTGAGAACGGAAATGGAAGTATTTTGCGGTCAGTATCGACCGTCTAAAACCTCTCAACCTAGCTACCCTAAATTAATTGAAGATTCTGGACACAATGGCGCAACTTGGTTTGAACATGTTGCTTTTGCTGATCAAATGGCAGGTAAGCAAACCAACAGCGCAACGGTCGAAGAAGGTTTTTGGTCGATCGTGGTTGGCAGTGCCGCAGAAGCGTCAGTGAATACTGGCAAGACAATTGAAATAAATGACTTCTTAAAAGAACATGGCATCGATTTATAAATCACATCAATGCAAATCTAAAAAAGGGCCTAATGGCCCTTTTTTAGACTCTGAACGTGTTGTTGGCTAGATAACGCCAAGCTCAACCAAACGCTCATGTAAGTATGTACCAGCCGTGTGGCGTTCTGAAAGCACCACTTCTGGCTTCGGGTGTAAAAATAGCGGTAAAGAAATTCGAGATTTTGTTTTATCCGCACCATCAGGGTTGATTACACGATGGGATGTGGACGGGAAATACCCCCCTGATGCTTCTTGTAGCATGTCTCCAATGTTGACAATTAAGGTGCCAAAATCACATGGCACGTCCATCCAACTGCCGTCTTTTGCTTTGACTTGTAACCCTGGCTCATTGGCTGAAGGTAGAATGGTTAATAGGTTAATGTCTTCGTGAGCACCTGCTCGTATTGCGCCAAGTTCTTCATCACCGTTTAGAGGAGGATAGTGCAATACTCTTAATAAGGTTTGGTCTGAATGATCAATCATGCTAGACAATGGTTGAGAGTACAGAGATGCCACGTTTTCTGGAGTACATTGTTCAACCCAAGAAAGCAATTCGGACGCCAGCTTATTGGATTCTTGATAATATTGAGCGAGTAAGGCTTTGTGTTGTGTTGGACATTGGCCCCAAGGATAGTAGTGGTAATATTCTTTAATGTCTCGTTTTGTACTGCCTTTTGCCGTCTCAGAGACACTTGGTGGGAAGTAGCCATCTTGAGTATCTTTATTGTATTGGAAACGATGTTTTTCTGTAGAGTCGAAAAATGTTTGCCAATCTGTGTAGATATTGTTCACAAGGTTTTTTGAAATAGGGTGATTTTTTAGAACGCCGAACCCTGTTTCATGTAGGGAACGAATAAAATCTTCTTTAGCGGTTGCAGATGTGTAGTCAACGGCAGTCAATATCATAATAATTACGCTTTTAAAAATGGTGGATAGGATTGCCAAATACTTATGTGATGCATCACACAAGTTTGCATTGGTAACGCAGAGATAATTTTTAAAAACTAAGAGGACCAACCGTGATGGAAGAAATAGCGAAGATCAACGGTTTCTGCAATGTAATGTCGTTGCCACTGAGACAAGCATAAGCGACCAATAAGATTGGCAGCTTGAAATGCTTGTTGCATTTCATATTGGATTAATTGCAGTGACGCGACCATTTTACTTCCAATTATGAAAAAAGAATGTTGAGTTGATAGTATGATCTCAAAATGGAGACGATAGCTTAAATGCAAATTGTATCGCTTGAAATCATTGTTTTAAAGCCACTAATTGAGTAATTTTGATTTTTACTAGTTAAATAGTAAACCTTATCTATACTGATAGCTCTGGTGGGTATTTATAGACATTATAGAGATTTTAATGCCAGTGTGATCCACTGTTTTCCTATCTCTTTCTGTCTGATCCAAGCTCTCACCACATTACCATCATATTTATTATGAGTATAAAGATTTTCAGCACAGCTCATCTATTTTGCGATTAAAGCTTCTATCTTTTTGGCCCAGTACGACGCGGCTTATTGTTTTTTTAAAAGAGGGTACTAGTCTATGAAAACTGCATTCGGGTCTCTAAAAAACCATTTCCTTATCTCAATGCCTCAATTGAGTGATCCAGCCTTTCAACAAACGATAGTGTATTTGTGTGAGCATACCCCTGAAGGGGCGTTTGGACTGATCATTAATCGACCTTCTGATATTGTCTTTACGGACTTGGCAACACATTTAGGTATTAATGTTTTAGATCGTCGTATGGCGGATGTGCCTATTTTTCTAGGTGGCCCTGTCGAGTCAGAACGAGGGTTTATTTTGCATTCTAGAGAAAAGTCATTCATTAATGAGCTTCCCATTACAGAAGAAATTTCGTTGTCTGCGTCTTTTGCTGTTATTGAAGAAATCGCGAGAGGCGAAGCCCCGGAATCCTTTTTGATTTCATTGGGGTGCTCTGGCTGGGATGCGGGTCAACTGGAAGATGAAATTAGTCAGAATCAATGGCTAGTATGTGAGGCGGATTTAGACGTATTATTTAATACTTCGAGCGATCTACAATTCTCAGCAGCAACTAAGGTGTTAGGGTTTGATATGAGTCGCTTATCACCTGATGTAGGACATTGTTAATGGTTGATTCAGAAACCACGGATACATCGGCTTCGGTTGTTTCTAAAACACTCTTAGGCTTTGATTTCGGGACGACTCGGATTGGTGTTGCGGTAGGGCAAACATTCCTCGGAAGCGCAACACCTTTAGACCCTATTAAGGCTCGTGAAGGCATTCCAAATTGGGAAGTGATTGAAGCGCTTGTAAATGAATGGCAACCCGATGGGTTTGTTGTTGGGCTGCCGTTGAACATGGATGGAAGTGAAAATGAAATGTGCCAACGAGCCAAAAAATTTGCCAATCGTTTACAAGGCCGATTCGGTAAGCCACGTTATCTAATGGATGAGCGTTTGTCCTCGTATGAAGCCAAGGGCAGAGTGATAGAGACGGGTGGGTCGCGTAATTTTAAAGAGAATTCAGTCGATGGCATCGCTGCTCAAATGATTTTAACCTCTTGGTTCGAAAGCCTGGAAAGCACGAATTGAATGAATAGTTGATGCTAAGTAGCAACATAAAAACGAATCTGCATTTTATCTGACTAAAACGAGAGGTAAACCAGTAAATGAATTTGGATATTGATTCCACTTTGCAAAAGATGGCGAATGAGTTGGCTGAATATTGCCAAAAAAAAGCAATTATTGATCCTGTTGTTGTTGGTATTCACAGTGGCGGTGTTTGGGTTGCTGAAAGGATATTGGCGAACTTACAAACGAAAGAATCTTTGGCAACATTAGACATTACATTTTATCGTGATGATTTTTCGCGTATGGGACTGCATCCGAAGGTTAAACAAACTGTATTGCCATCAACGGAAGGTAGGCATGTTATTTTGGTGGATGATGTGCTTATGTCTGGTCGTACCATTCGTGCGGCAATGAACGAAGTTTTTGATTTTGGTCGTCCTGCAAGTATTACCTTGGCTATCTTGTACGATCTAGATCAAGCCGAATTACCAATTAAAGCGGATGTCACTGGTGAAACGGTACATTTAAAAGAAAAACAACGTCTTAAGTTATCAGGGCCTTTGCCTTTAACTGTGAGCCTGTTGGGTGGCAATTTGTAAACTTCAATCTTGACTAAAAAGTCAAAAAATAAAAGCATTTCAAAGAGTTACTTTATTTTTTCTATGACAAGTACGACAATGGAGCATGGAATACCATAAAGTGATTGAGGTTAGAGCTTCTATTGCTATTAAGAGGTGTCTAGAGCCGTATTGAGGCTCTAGACAGTTTCCTATCTTACATAAACAAGGCGCGGATCACGTCTTACTGTTTGAGGAAAATAAACAATGATGCAATCCGAACCACGAGCATTGCAATTGAATGAAAATGGCCAATTGAAGCACTTTTTATCTTTGGAAGGCTTAGATAAGGCGATTCTTACTGAAATTCTCGACATGGCGGAATCTTTTTTAAGCATGGGGGAACAATCAGTAAAAAAAGTACCTCTTCTACGTGGTAAAACGGTTGTAAATCTCTTCTTTGAAAACTCTACGAGAACACGAACCACTTTCGAATTAGCGGCCAAGCGCCTTTCTGCGGATGTTATCAACCTTGATATTGCAACCTCAGCTACCTCCAAAGGCGAATCTTTACTGGACACCTTACAAAACTTAGAAGCCATGCAAAGCGATATGTTTGTGGTGCGTCATGGTGACAGCGGTGCGGCACATTTTATTGCACAACATTGCACGCCAAATGTTGCCATCATTAATGCGGGCGATGGCAGGCATGCACACCCAACTCAAGCAATGTTAGACATGCTGACAATTCGTCGTCATAAAGGGCATTTTGAGGGGTTAAAAGTTGCGATTGTGGGCGATATTCTGCATTCACGCGTAGCTCGTTCACAAATACATGCATTAACGACATTGGGTGTGGAAGAGATTCGTTTAGTCGGACCTAAGACTCTAGTACCTAATTATTTCAGTGAAACGGGTGCGATTGTTTGCCATGAATTGCAAGCAGGTCTTCAAGATGTGGATGTTATCGTGATGCTACGGTTGCAGAAAGAGAGAATGCAAGGTGCGCTACTGCCCAGTGAAAGCGAATTTTATCGACTGTATGGTCTCACTATGGAAAGCATGTCATGGGCGAAACCGAATGTGATTGTTATGCACCCTGGCCCGATCAACCGAGGAGTAGAAATTGCATCGGAAGTGGCTGATGGTGAGCATTCTGTCATTTTAAATCAGGTGACAAACGGTATTGCTGTAAGAATGGCAGTGATGTCTATGGCAATGAGTGGTCAATTACAGAGCCAAGAAAATGCCACCAACTTTGTTTCTGAGACCATGGTAGGAGAAGGGATCTAAGATGAAACTATGTATTAAGAATGGCCGAGTAATTGATCCTAGCCAAGATCTAGATGCGGTTATTGATGTATTTATCGAAGATGAAAGAATTGTGGCTCTTGGTGAATCCCCTCAAGGGTTTATTGCGGATGAAAGTGTCGATGCGAGAGGGCTGTGGGTTCTGCCAGGGTTAGTGGATTTAGGTGTTTCTTTGAGAGAACCTGGATATTCTCAAAAAGGGTCAATCGCATCAGAAACCCGTGCGGCGGCATCTGGTGGTGTGACGACAGTTGTTTGTTCTCCTGAAACCAAACCAATCGTAGACACTCCTGCTGTTGCTGCTTTAATTCAAGATAAAGCAGCGGAAGCAGGTCAAGCAAATGTTTTTCCTTTAGGGGCGCTGACACAGGGCTTAGAAGGTAAAGCGCTTAGTAACATGGTTGCTTTAACGGATGCGGGTTGTGTCGCTCTGTCGAACCAACGACATTCAATGGAAAGTACCAAGGTTTTGTCACGCTCATTAGACTATGCAGCAACGCATGACTTATTGGTGGTATTTCATTCGAATGATGAAAGTTTATCTGATGGTGGTTGTGCTCATGAAGGGGTCATGTCTATGACTCATGGGTTAGGCGGTATTCCAGATATAGCAGAAACCGTCGCGTTAGCAAGAGATCTAATTTTAGTAGAGCGTACTGGAGTTAAAGCGCACTTTGCTCGACTATCAAGCGCAAAATCGGTCGAAATGATTGCCAACGCACGTTTCTCTGGATTGGATGTGACAGCAGACATTGCATTACACAATTTATTGCTGACAGATCAAGTCTTGACTGAGTTTAATGGACACTATCATGTCTTGCCACCTTTACGTTCAGAGGATGATCGCCTAACATTGATAGAGGGTATTAAAAGTGGTGCGATTACGGCCATTTGCTCTGACCACCAACCTCATGAAAAGATGGCCAAAGTCGCACCGTTCTCAGCGACCGAACCTGGTATGGCAAATATCGAAGTTTTGCTTCCTTTAGCTATGAAACTGGTGGATGAAGGAGCACTTGATCTTAAAACACTGCTAACGTGTCTTACTATTGGGCCTGCTAGCTGTTTTGGTATTGATGCTGGTTCGTTAAGAACAGGCAGCTTTGCAGATTTTTGTTTGTTCGATAGTCGCTGCCGTTGGACCTGGGCTTTAGATGATAAAAAAACGAAAGGACACAACTCCCCCTACTTAGGCCATGAGATAATAGGCAAAGTGAAAGCAACGTATCTTTCCGGGAAAAAGGTATATTAATTTAACTAATGTGTTTTTTTCTGGTGCTTATGTGTCAATTGTATCTATTGGTAAGCGGTTTTTGTATCTGGGTTACGTTTGTTATCTTTACTTTTTGTCGCATAAAGCTAACTTAGCTTATGTATATAATGTGAATACATAAACCATGATAAAAAACAGTACATTGGAAAGATTACAAGACAGAATTTCAACTTTAGAGAATGAAGTTACGACTTTAAAAAGTCAAAAAAGGGATTTTGATGAAATTCAAAACAGTTGTAAACAAATTATGTTGCAGCTGACGCAGGGTGCTACCCAAATTAGCTTATTAAATGAAATGGTTAAGGTGTTTCAAAATAATGATTTGCCATTTCATTTATGTTTTGTCTCATGCGATCAAGAGGGAGGAAATTGGAGAATTAATACTGGAAGCTGTTTAGTCAATGAGTTGATAACACCTTCTGGAATGATGCTAAGTGTTCCTGCTCAGTTGTGCTATATGCAATTCCAGCCCAATGAGGGCATCCATGAAGTGGATTTATCAACACCGGAGTTGTGGGAAATCTGGCAACCTTGGGTTTGTCAAAGTGGTGTTGATCGTTGTTTAGTGAAATCCATATGTAATACAGAGGGTCTAGTTGTTGGGTTTGTACTGGTATTTACTAATGTTAGGTATTTAAAGTCAGCCAGCCACACGTTAAACTTCATGATCGACTCTATTAGTAATTTGGTTTACCTGTCGTTTGTTCGTGATAAAACAGAAGAGGCGTTACTGAATTCAACATATGAAGACGAACTTACAGGTCTGATGCAACCTAAGCGTTTTTGTTCTAGTTTCTCTATGATGATGAAAGATGCCCGACGTCAATTCCTGCGAATTGCCTTGATCTCTGTTCATATACACAATGGTAAAGTAAATTGGAAAAATGCGGATATTGATGATACTGACATTATTGCGCTCGCGAAAATTATGCGCAGTAGTGTTCGTTCTAACGATCTTATTGGACGCTTTTCTCAAAACGAATTTTTAATGGGCGTCAAAATTCGCAATTTGGAAGATGCTGAAACGATTGCTTTAAAATTATTGAAAAAAATAGATTTGAATGAATTTCAATTATCTGAAACCACTCGAGTTGCATTAGGTGTTAGTTTCTACCCTGAACACTCTACGTACGATGCTTTATTTTCCGCTGCTACCAATGCCGCAAAAAATAATGGTACTGAAAATGGATTGAGAATTGAATATCATGGTCGTTTTTGCCATTCCAGCGCAGACTTATACGACTTTTAACTTTAGTGGTATCATATCTTCTTTAAACAAAGCCTAGGATTTTTCTAGGCTTTGTTTTATACAGAACTCACTCAATTTTATTGATTAATACGGAGTTACTCCAAATGGGTATTGCTGCCAATCTAGAGCAGGTTCGTAAACAAGTAAATGACTTGGTTTTACAAAATCAAAGAAAAAGCGGTGCTGTAAGTCTGCTGGCAGTAAGCAAAACCAAACCGCTAGATGACATTATCGTTGCGTATGAAGCTGGACAGCGTCTTTTTGGTGAAAATTACGTTCAAGAAGTTGTGGATAAACACCGTTCTTTATCTCATTTGAAAGATATTGAATGGCATTTTATTGGACCAATACAATCAAATAAATCTCGTTTAGTCGCTCAACATGTTGATTGGGTTCATACTGTAGATAGAGAAAAAATAGCAGTGAGACTGAGTGAGCAGCGACCAACAGAGTTTTCACCATTAAATGTGTGCATTCAGGTAAATATTAGCGGAGAATTAACTAAGTCGGGGATAAGTTTAGCGGATTTGCCTGCACTGGCTGATTTTGTCGCTAATTTGCCTCATTTAGAGTTGAGAGGGTTGATGGCGATTCCTGCACCACAAGAATCATTTCAGGAACAAATGAAGGTGTATGAACCTTTATTGTCGGCTTATAATGAGTTGCAAACACGTTTCTCCAACATAGATACCCTGTCTATTGGTATGTCGGGAGACATGGCCGCTGCAGTGGGTTCAGGCAGTACCATGGTGCGAATTGGAACGGCTATTTTTGGTTCACGTTAGTGACGATTTTAACACAGGAATACTTCATGCAAGCAAATCTAGATTCAGCCATTAAAATTGCATTTATTGGCATGGGAAATATGGCCAGTGCAATTATGCAAGGGCTCATTAATAGTGGTGTTCCCGCAACAAATATCATAGGAACGGCTCGGACCGAATCGAAGCTCGACCATTACTCTAGTGTATTTGGCATTCAAATGACGGCGGATAATAATGCTGCAGTACAAGTCGCAGATGTTGTTGTGTTGTGCGTTAAGCCTATTCAAATGCAAGATGTAATAAAGGGATTTTCAGGCAATATTCAGTCGCATCAATTATTTATTTCTGTTGCTGCAGGGGTTGAACTCCCTAGCTTACAAGCATGGTTAGGGGAGGTGGGCATTGTTCGAAGTATGCCAAATACACCCTCTCAATTAGGTGCCGGAATATCGGGTTTGATTGGCAATGAATGTGTTTCTGATCAGCAAAGACAGTGGGCTGATATTTTATTCTCTAGCGTAGGCTCTTCTCTTTGGGTAAAAGAAGAAGATCATATGCATACTGTTACTGCATTAGCAGGCAGTTCTCCCGCTTACTTTTTTCGTTTTATTGAGTCAATGATTCGTCATGGTGTGCAACAGGGTTTAAGTGCTGAAGAGAGTCGTATTCTTGCAACTCAATCTATGCTCGGAGCCGCTAAAATGGCGACGGAATTGACGGATGTGAGCGTTGAGCAAATGCGTATTGATATTACGTCTCCAAAAGGCGCAACAGAGCAGGCTTTGTTGTCATTTGAAGCAAACGATATAGAGAAAATGATGGACGAAGCGATGACGGCTTGTGCAGATCGATCTCGAGAGTTTGCGTCCCAATTTTCTGTTAAAGACAACGATTAAAGGAACGAGATAATGAGTTCGGATCCAGTTATTTTTCTATTGAAAACCCTAGCTAATTTTTACTTGTTTATTGTTTTGCTGCGTTTGGTTTTGCAACTGACAAAAGCAGATTTTTATAACCCAATTAGCCAAGGTGTAGTCAAAGCGACGAATCCATTGTTGTTACCAATACGAAGGATTATTCCTTCTATCGGACGTTTAGATACGGCATCTGTCATTCTTGCTTTAATTGTACAGCTGGCGACGATTGCACTAGTACTGGCTCTAAAAGGCTATCAGCTAAACGCTATGCAATACGCCGTGTTTACGCTTGCTGGGACGCTGTATCATTTGCTTGATTTGTATTTCTGGACCATGCTTATATCGGTAATTTTAAGCTGGGTTGCTCCTGGAGCAAGCCATCCTGGTGCGATGTTAGTTCATCAAGTGACAGAGCCTTTATACAGCCAGATGCGGAAAGTGATTCCTAATTTAGGTGGACTTGATCTGTCTCCTATCTTTATCTTTTTAGGAATCAGTGTCTTGAAGCAGTTTTTAGCGCCTTTTGTGGTTTAACAGATGGCTCATGTCTACAACGCTGATATGTTAAGTCATACCTTGTGCTCTGTGTGGATAAGAATACGACCTTGTTATTTATAAAACAGACAAGGTGTATGAGAGTTAATTGAGAAGATGGGCGCTATTCGTTATGATGCGTGCTCTTGTTAGGAATTAGAGTTAGAAGCAGAGAAACTGCTTTTGTAACCTCCTTTAATTACAGTTCGGATGAGAGCTATGAGTATAATCGCGGTTTATCCAGGTACATTTGATCCTATAACAAATGGACATACGGATTTAGTGGAACGTGCTGCTAAGTTGTTTAGTAAAGTGGTTGTTGCTGTTGCTACAAGCCCTAAAAAACGACCAGTATTGTCTCATGACATTCGAATTTCTTTGGCCCAACAGGTACTAAGCCATTTATCTAATGTCGAAGTAGTTGGTTTTAATAACTTATTGACTGAATTTACACGCTCTGTGAATGGTAAAGTGGTTGTTCGTGGCTTAAGAGCCGTATCTGATTTTGAATACGAGTTCCAACTGGCTAATATGAATCGTGTCATTGCACCCGATGTTGAAAGTTTGTTCTTAACGCCTTCAGAAAAACATTCTTACATTTCATCAACCTTAGTAAGAGAAATTGCGTCTTTAAATGGGGATTTTGGCCAATTTGTTAATCCTTCTGTTGAGCAGGTCTTACGCGAACACTATAAAATTAAACAGAACTGAAGTTTAGCCATCATTGAGATGAGGTTGGTAGGAGTCAATAAATGTCGTTAATTATTACAGATGAATGCATTAACTGTGATGTGTGCGAGCCAGAGTGTCCTAATGAAGCGATTTCTCAAGGTGAAGAAATATATGTAATTGAGCCATCAAAGTGTACTGAATGTGTGGGCCACTTTGATGAACCACAATGTCAACAAGTATGTCCTGTTGACTGTATTCCGTTAGATGTTAATCGTCCTGAGACAGAAGAGCAGCTAATGGAAAAGTACTTGGTATTAACGGGTCAGCTATAGCGCTGTAACATGCACTAAAGTAAGCAGCCTAACTCAAGAAAAGCCATACATGTTTATACTTGTATGGCTTTTTGTTTTCTACTGAAACGCTTAAATGATTGCGCTAGCTGAAGTAGTCTTTTATTTCTTGATTGCTCGGTAAGACTTGGTCGTCATTTACGAGAATAATAAGAGAATTGATCTTAGCCACTTTGGAGGCCTGAGGGTGAGTGACTACCATATTATTATCTGCAACGTAGCCAAGCGCCGTGCCAATGTCTTTTTGGATCAAAGTTGTCACTATCTCGGCCCACGTTTTGCCTTCGATATTCACATCCAATCGAATGGTGTGATCTCCTTGATAACGAAATAAGTCTTCTAACACTTGTTCTGTACCTGGTGCACTCAAAGACCGAACGAGCATTTCTGGATAGGCTCTAATAGGACGTATTACTGCGTTCGCTCTTGCATTGCGAAAACGTTCGCGGTTGTTGTCTTCGACGGCCTCTGCAAGCACAAAGGCACTCGTGTTGAGTTCTTTAAGGCGATGTAGAATGTCGAACACTTTACTGTCACTGCTGCTTTCCTGACTATCAGGGCTTAATACAATAATGTATTTTGCTCTTTGAGCTCCAGCAGACTCTAGCATCCCTTCAGTCGTGGCATCCCCTGTGTGGTGTACAACGCCGTGTGATCGCAAAGACATTGGCAGACCATCAGGAAAATGTGGAGTTAAGATTTGTATTGGTGTGTGTTGCAGCTCAGGAGAGTCGCAGATTTGACCAACTAAACGTTCTAAATAGCGTTCAGTATAATGCTTTGGTGTATTGATAATTAATAAATGATCTTGCATTTCATCCCACTCCATTCGGCCTTTAATTCGCATTTCTTTTTTCTGTAGACGTAATTCGATATAGTCACTGGCTATTTGCGCTAATAACGCAATACCAATGCCGTAGATGAGAATAATGGTGGCAGCTTGTCCCCAAAATGTGGCTGCTGAGATGTCTCCATAGCCTGTTGTGCTTGCTGAGGTCATAGAAAGCCAAAAGGCTTGCCACCAATCCATTTCTTCAAACAGCACCATAGCCAGACTGTGAATCAGTATGATGCTTGCTAATAAAGCCAGTCGATACTTTAAATCCTGCACAGCATGTAGATAAACACTGTGTTTAAAATCTTGACGACGCTTCTTATTGTTTTTTCTAAGTAATCCGATAAGAGACATTACGCCACTCTCCTTTTAAGCACTTTCATCTGGCATAGCATAACCAAGCTGCCTCCAGGATTCATAAACCATCACGGCAACGGTATTGGATAAATTCAAGCTGCGGCTACCAGACTGCATTGGTAACCTTAAGCGCTGTTCTGTTGGTAACGCATTAATAAAGTTTGTTGGTAACCCTCTAGTTTCTGGGCCGAATACAAGAACGTCATTTGACTGGAAGCTGGCCTCTGAATGAGGGCGACTCCCTTTGGTCGTTATTGCATAAATCGTGCCAAACGATTGGCTATCTAAGAAAGCCTGCCAGTCTTTGTGACGCCTTACTCTGGCGACTTCGTGATAATCCAATCCAGCACGACGTACTTTTTTGTCGTCTAATTCGAACCCTAGAGGTTCTATTAAATGTAATTGAAAGCCTGTATTAGCGCATAAACGAATGACGTTGCCTGTATTAGGTGGAATTTCAGGTTCGAATAGAACAATGTGCAGCATACTTTTTCTTCTTAATTGGACAATAGGATAGACGGATGATACCAGATAAGAACTTTTTTCTAACTTATTGTAAAAAAAATTAAAAAACTATTGACCCTCAAACAGATTGCTATACAATGCACCGCACTTGCCCAGATAGCTCAGTCGGTAGAGCAGAGGATTGAAAATCCTCGTGTCGGCGGTTCGATTCCGTCTCTGGGCACCATGATTAAAAAGGCCAACTTTTAAAGTTGGCCTTTTTCTGTTTAAGCTTCTGCAAATAGAGCAATTTGAAGAAGTGTAACCCTACAGGATTGATTCTGTAGGGTTTTTTTATGTCTGGCGTTTGGGCGTCGACGGGGCGCGTTGTATTTAAGCCCCAAGAAGTATTAATGGAATTGAAAGTGCATCGTTACCTGTAGATCCTAACAGGTAAATAATAGAGCATAACAAGGCTACTGTAATGACATACCAGACTGCCGACACAGTTTGCCCGTATCGATCCAAAGGAAGCAGTTGACTGCGATGGCGGTCTTGCCATTCAAAAAGGATTTCAAACATACCTATGAATAAAATAAATCCCAATAGAGCAAAGCCAAAATAACTACTGGCAGCAATACCTAATAAAGCACCACAGACGCATATGATGAGTCCAAACACTGAATTTATTGAAAAAGCCACACTTTTTAAAATGTGCCCACCATCTAGTGGTAAAACAGGTAATAGATTGAATAGGTTGAGCAAAGCGTTAAATGTGGCGATGCCTGCAAAAAACTCAATATCGGTTACCCAATAAATAAATAAACTGACGATGGATAACATCAACCCAAAGAAGGGCCCCATTATGGCGATGACGACATCTTGCCAGCGAGTATTAATCTTACTCTCTGAAAGAGCTAAGCCACCAATAAATGGAATTAAATAGATGCCTTTTGTTTTCATACCAAAATATTTCATGGCGCGAATGTGGCCATATTCATGAAAAACAAGACAGAGGATAAGCGCAATGGCGAACTCTAAAGAAAATAGCCAAGAATAAGCGGCGAGAGAACCTGCGGCAAACAGTGCTTTGATGGCCTTGGCGCTTTTTAGCATTTTAAGTGCAAAGGAGCCAATGCCAATGACGCTGATTTTTTTCTTTTCAATAGGGCGGTTAACAACCTCTTGTTTCTCAATGTCCGTGGGGGTTATTTCTCCTTGAGAAACGGGTGTATTGTTAACAGCGAATGCATAGCTTAATAAAAAAGGCTGCCATGAAAGATTAATGTCTAATTGACATTCTAGATCTCCTTGATTTGATTGGAGTGTAAATACGTGCTTTTTGATCGGGTTTCTGCCCGCACTGGCATTGAATTGTGAAACCAATTGGTTATCCCAATACAAAGCTTGCCAACCTGACATGGAGGCTTCTAAACGAAGCTCTTTGCCGAGACATTCTATTCTTAATAACTGCAAAATAACCTCATGTTTAACATTTAATAAGTAGTAATAACGTCTAAACACAGAGAGTGGCTAGGCCGTTTACTT
The DNA here is from genome assembly GCF_047525455.1 of Marinomonas phycocola. Lineage (NCBI taxonomy): Bacteria > Pseudomonadati > Pseudomonadota > Gammaproteobacteria > Oceanospirillales > Oceanospirillaceae > Marinomonas > Marinomonas phycocola. The sequence goes on along the minus strand of NZ_JBLIXL010000004.1, from coordinate 110,668 downwards.
TACTTTACTTTTTCTTGAATGGATTTTTAGGGATACTCAAGAACACATTTTAAGACAGTTGCTTATATTACTCTTGTGATTTCACAAGTGAACTGTTCATCGAGTTATTAGCCGCTTTAATTTATCTCAAAACAGACTCTTTATATGTATAAACTTTTATTTCCTATACTTTTCACTACCGTCCTTTACTTTATATTAGGGGTGATTAGCCATAAGATTGCTATTCCTCCTGGTTTTTCTACCGTTATATGGCCTGCTTCAGGCCTCGCTCTGGGGGCTGTACTAGGATGGTCATGGAGAGCTCTGCCTGGCGTATTGATTGGTAATATGCTGGTAAATGTATATATCAATTATCTGGATCAGAGCGAAATTTTCTTCCCTTTACTGATTTTGATTGGTCTTGGCGCTGTTATCCAAGCTGGAATCGGTTATTTCCTTATTATGGTATTTTTAGGTACGCCATTTGATTTTTATAAACCCAGAACCGTCTTGCTCTTTATATTTCTCGGAAGTGTGGTCAGCACATCGATTTCTGCCACTATTGGTTGTGTGAGTTTATTATATTACGGTGCTATTGGCATTGATGACTTTTTGTATAATTGGTTGAACTGGTGGATAGGCGATTCTATTGGTGTGATTGTCGTAACTCCTTGGTTATTAACTGCTTTTCCTGCTCTTACAAAGAGCACATTCCCGAAATTAAAACAGTTTGTTGCTACGTTGACGTTTATTACGTTGGTGACGGCTGGAATATCGAGGATAGCGTTTAGTTTCGATCATGCAAAACAAAAAAGTGAATTCGATAAAAATGCGGAAATACTGGCAGCGTCATTACAATCAAGGTTAGAGAACTCTGTGAATTCTCTATATGGATTAGCCGATTTTATACAAGGCGTTGATAGTGTGACGGTGGAGAGCTTTCGTAAATACACTCGAGGAGTGATGGAGCGTGATCCTGCTATTCTTGGTTTATCATGGACTAAACACGTGGCTGGGGAGGATATTGAGGCTTGGGAGTCATTCTTACAAGAAACATATGATTCGTCTGATGTTTTTATATACGAAAAGAATGAAGCGTCTGACGTTGTCCCTATAAAAAATAGACCGCAGCATTTGGTTGTGAGTTTTATTGAGCCATTTGAGTTGAACCAAAAAGCCTTGGGTTATGATGTGTATTCGCAGCCGACCAATAAATATGCATTGGATATGGCTTTTGAAACAGGAAAAGTCAGTCCTACTCTACCTATTCAATTGGATAAAAAAGAGGGGCAAACGGAAAATATTGGAGAATTGATTTTTTTACCCGTATTCACCGCCCCTGATGATATGACTACGGACATGACAAAATTTGAGCACTTAGAAGGGTACGCCACTGCAGTCGTTTCCATTACTGAATTGTCTCATGTTTTAGACGGTGCTGCTCAAGAGCTGCCTCACACTGCATTGTATTTATTGCATCATGATGAGTCTCAAGAGTTTCCTCATGTTTTAGCAAAACTAGACTCTAGAGACACTCCAATGGAACAGGTGTTTCCGAAGTTACATACTAATGATTTCCCTATGATATCTCGTCATTCAGTATCAATTGGCCAATCTTCTTGGGAATTGGTGCAAATTAGTTATGAGTACAATATATATTATCCATGGAGCACTCACTTTGTACTTGCAGTTGGCTTTTTGCTAACAGGATTGTTTGGTTGGTTTTTGATTTTAACTGCCAGTAAAACCGCTCAGATAGAGCAAGAAGTAGTTAATAGAACAAGGGATTTATCACTATTGAATGCGTCCCTTATTGAGTCAGAGAGTGTAAAAAGCAGAGCAACATTGGATGCTGAGTCTGCGAATAGAGCGAAAAGTGAATTCTTAGCGAACATGAGCCATGAGATTAGAACGCCATTAAATGGGGTAATCGGGTCTTTGTCTTTATTGGATCAAGATAGTTTGCAGCCAGATCAAAAGAAAATAGTACAGTTGTCTGCGAGTAGTGCGGAGTCTTTATTAGATATTATCAATGACATTCTTGACTTATCGAAAATCGAAGTAGGTGATATGGAGTTGGATAATAATGAGTTTGATTTGATTGAGCTGGTTGAAAATGTGGGTCAAACCTTAGCCGTGAAAGCGCATGAGAAAAACATCGAATTACATTGTCCTTTTACGGTTCCTAAACGAACCAAAGTGATTGGTGACCGCGTCAGGGTTCGTCAAGTGCTAATGAACCTAATTGGTAACGCGATTAAATTTACTCAATATGGAAGTGTGAGTGTTTCGGTCAATACAAAAAGTGTATCGGATGAATATTTACAGATAGATCTATCTATTGAAGACACGGGTGTTGGTATCTCCTATGAGCAACAGAAAAAGCTATTTTCTCGCTTCAAGCAAGCTGATAGCTCCACCACGCGTAAATTTGGTGGGACAGGTTTAGGGCTTGCGATTAGTAAAGAGTTGATTGATATTATGGGCGGCAGTATTGGCATGACCAGTGAAGTGGGTTATGGGTCGAAATTTTGGGTGTCGTTAAAGTTAAAAGAGAATATCGTACATCAAGCTGATCAAGTAGTGACACCCGAAGTGGATTTTTCTAAGGTCTTACTGATTACAGAAAACAGCAAGCTCAGTCAGTATTTATCTGAGCTGTTAGAGCTGTGGAATGTAGAATATTTGATTTTTGATAGTTTCGCGACCGCCGTAGAAAGTTATCAAGACAAAATTATGCCATTTCAATTGGTTTTGGAAGACCAAGATGTGATTGCTCAGACGAACCTGAAAATGCAAGAAGTTTGGTTTTTTGTGTGTAAAAAACAAAATGTAAAACGCGTATTATTAAAGAATGCGTTATCTACTTATCATAATGACAAAATCGACTACGCACGATATTTGGATTGTTTGACTAAACCCGTTAGAAAATCAGAATTGTTGCATTCTTTAATGGACTCTTCAAAACTGAACGAAGAGCTTGCATCGTCTGTAGAGGAGCCTCAATTGGATATGTTCGATTATAAAGTCTTGTTGGTTGAGGACAATATTACGAATCAAATTGTAGGTCGTGGCTTATTAGAAATGCGGGGGCTACAAGTAACCATTGCAAATAATGGGGAAGAAGCGGTAAAAGAAGTACAAGGTTTTCATTTTGATCTAATCTTTATGGATTGCCAGATGCCTATTATGGATGGTTATGAAGCGACGAAACGTATTCGAAAATTAACTCATAAGCTTTCTGAAACGTCCCCTAATGTGCCTATTATTGCGTTAAGCGCCAACGCAATGAAAGGAGAAGATAAGGTTTGTATTGCTGCTGGTATGAACGATTTTATGTCGAAACCTATAGATCAAGCTGTTTTGGTTGAAAAAATATGGTATTGGTTAAATAATGGAGAACCAACACAGACAAACACTCAGGATGCGACCATGCAACAAGATGAAAGCTTAGTCTTTGATAAGGAAAATTTTTTTAGTCGAATGGGTAACAACACACAATTAATTTCTATTGTATCTAGAGAGTTTGTAAAAGAAGCCTCATTGCAATTAGAAGAGTTAAAAGCCATTGCTGATGCAGGTGATCGAATGGAGCTATCAAGACAAGCCCATAAGTTAAAAGGCTCATCTGCGGAAGTAGCAGGTGAAAGAATGCGGCTTGCTTCTTTTGAGTTAGAAAAAGCCGCTAAGTTAGATGCAAATGAAGTCTCTCAAGATGAATTATTGGAAATGGTGGTGCGAATAGACAAAGAACTTAGTGTGTTAAAAGTTGAACTGCAAGTCCTAGTGTAATTTGTTACATTGCGGTTATTCTGATTTTTCCGTGTAACAATTTAAACCTATTGAAGATAGGGCTATTTTAAGAATAGGCAGTTTTACATGTGCCTCAATAAAGGCATTCATTTTTTGCTGGCTTCAAATTCATGAACGCAAGGCATTGACTGCCATTCAACTATTTATAGTTATATTTTATATGGTTACCATGCTTGATTAGTTTCTTTTATTTCGATGGTCACTTCTTTAGGTAATTTGTTTAATATTGAAAAATGTTGTTTGGGAAAAGCGTTCTGAGCATTTAGAATGCGTACCGAAAATCAGATGCTCATTAAAGGCTGATTTGATTTTGATAGTGCAAGAAGTTAGTTGTTAGGCACAACAGAACTAATAGATGGATTACGCTACTGTATGAACCGAATATCATTTTTTGGGTGATAGGGTTTATTTAATCCAATACTTAGTTGCCCAATTAAACTCAAAGCGCTGTCTGAAAAAGGCATATTTATGCCTCTACTCAACAACACGTATGAGAAGGTTATGTTAGATGTGAATGTCATTGGTCATCGAGGTGCTGCATTATTAGCGCCAGAGAATACGCTAGCAGCCATAAGAGCTGCGGCGTCTACTGGTGTGAAGTGGGTCGAAATTGATGTGTATTTGATAGCTGATGGCAGTTTGATCATATTTCATGATAATGAATTGGATCGTTGTACAAATGGTACTGGTTTTACGGCGCAAGCAACCCTACCTTATATTCAAAGCTTGGATGCTGGTAATTCATTCGATGATGCTTTTAAAGGTGAGCCTGTTCCAACATTAGTTGATGCTTTGTTGTGTATTCAAGATCTGGGCCTTGGTTTGAACTTGGAAATTAAGTTTGATGAAGGCGATGTTAGTAAGATTGTTCCAGGTGTGTTATCTGCCTTGGAAACACATTGGAAAGACAATGAAAAATTGCTAATTTCGAGCTTTAATAAAGACGTGTTAAAAGTGTGTTACGAGTTAAACTCTGAACGACATTTTGCCCAACTATATGATGACATTCCTGATAACTGGCAATCAGAGCTGGAGCAAATTCAAGCTTACAGTCTTCATTGTCATTTTGAAAAGCTGGCAAGAGAAAAAGCCATCGCAGTCAAAGAAGCAGGTTACAAATTGTTATGTTATACCGCTAATGAACCCGCACAAGTCGAACAGCACTGGGAATGGGGAATGGATGCAATTATTACTGATGACCCTACTGTGTTTCTCTCTCAGAAAAGGGGTTTTGGTTAAGGCATAAAAGAGTTGAACTTCGTTGAAATGGTTACTGTATTGTTCATAGAATGAGCCAATGACTATTGGCTCATTTCTGTTAGATCTGCTTTTTTTGATTAACGTCCCTCGGAAGGGTCGTTATGAATGGGCAATTAGAACCCTTTGAAGAACTATCAAATTGTGAGCTTTACCAGCTTCTTAGACTGCGTTGTAATGTTTTTGTCCTAGAGCAGGAGTGTGCATATGGTGAACTTGATAATTGAGACATACACCCTGGCTGCTAGTTGAACCGGGGCAACGGGGGCAGACTTAGGTCATGATTTGATCGATTGTGCAGTAAAGCATATTTCTAACATGTGATCAGATCATGACATCAAAATCGGGGCGCCATTGCGATTGCAATCCTATTATGAAACACACGGTTTTATCTCCATATCTGAACCTTATATGGAAAATGGTACTGCCCATATCCATATGACTCATGCTCAAACACATTGATTATTCTTTATTGCTACTAATCCTATCTCTTATTTTGAATGTATGGTTTTCATTGTCCTGATTTGATTTCAATGCCTCGACAATGTAATCAATAAAAACCCTCGATGTTTTTGGTAGGTATTTCGAAGGGGGAAACTGCATTGTGATGATGCCGCTATAGCTTGCTTTAATTTCCCATGTTGGTAGCACCTGTATGACCGAACCAACAGCAAGATCATTTACTAACGTGAAATCAGGCAGTAATCCAATACCAAGATGCTGTTTGATACCATTTAAGCGCATTGCAGAATGATTGACCACATAACGCCCTTCTACTACGACTGTAACCTCCTCATCCTCTTTAACAAATTTCCAATGATTATCTTGTGGCTGTTCGCCAAGATATAAACAACTGTGCTTTCTTAAATCGTTCGGGTGTTGAGGGACGCCGTGTTGTTCTAAATATACGTGACTGGCGCATAGTACCAATTTTACTTCACCAACTTTTTTCGATACCAAGCTAGGAGTAGGGTTGTCCGTTAATCGAAAAGCGATGTCTACCTCATCCTGAATGGGGTCAATAAAACGATCGGTTACTTTTACGGACAGTTGAATGTCCGGGTACTGTTTTAGAAAAGGATAAAGTAACGGTTCTAATATTTGCTTTCCATAGGCTTTTGGAGTCGAGATGGTGAGTTTCCCAACCGCTAAGGTACGTGATGAATTTGACGCGTTGATGGCATTGTCTGCGGCGATAAGCATGGTTTGGGCGTTGTGGTAAATATCATGACCAGAATCGGTAGTTACTAACTGTCTGGTGCTGCGTTCAAACAGTTTTGTCGACAGTAATGCTTCTAATCGAGAGATTTTTTTACTGACGGCAGAAGGGGTTAGCCCCAGTTTTTTTGCGGCTAATGTAAAGTTTCCTTGCTCTACAACCGTGACAAAAACCGCAAGGTCGGGCATTAATGCAATGATTTTATTTGTGTTCATAGAGAATAACTTATGTTCCTGAGTGCCATCTTATCGTGAATATTGTCTTCTAATAACATTAGTAACACTGATTGACCGTATAAGTCACTGATTACTAATAGGAGACGTGGATGAATATAAGCATAATAGAGCGACAAGCGTTTATGGATCGGTTACCCATTGCAGAATGCTTATTGGTTGCCGTCGCTATTTTTTGGGGGACGAGTTACGGCCTTACAAAAGAAACCCTTTTATACATTTCGGTATTAGGGTTTATTGGCATTCGCTTTTCATTGACGTTCTTTTTGTTGATCCCTTTTTTTGTTGCAGATTATCGAAAAGGCAATGCCAAAGATTGGAAGCTTGCGGTACCGACAGGCTTCATTCTTCTTGGTATTTTTATTGCTGAAACCTTTGGTGTGGCGTTCACCAGTGCGTCTAATGCGGCGTTTCTTATTAGCTTATGTGTTGTGATAACGCCCTTTATAGAGTGGTTGGTGTATCGTCATTTGATGAATAGAGCGCTGTTTATTTTCGCTACTATGAGTGTGGTTGGGGTATTTATGTTAACGCTTAACCCGTCATTGGATATCCATTTGAATCAAGGAGATGGCTATATTTTGATAGCGGCTTTTTTACGTGCATGTATGGTAGTAGTGACAAAAAAACGCTTGAAAACAAGAGCCTAACAGCAATATCCATGACGATGGTTCAATCGGGTATTGTAGGTATAGGGGCGTTTTTCTTGTTGTTTTTAAGTGACGGTAGCCCATTCCCTTCGTTGCTGGATAGCAGTGTGTTTTGGTGGACAACTCTGTACCTTGTTGTGTGTTGTACTGTCTTTGCTTTTTTTGCGCAAAACTATGCGTTAAAACGCACTTCAGCAACAAAAGTATCGTTATTAATGGGATCTGAACCTGCCTTTGGTGCTTTGTTTGCGGTTCTATGGTTAGGCGAAGTATTGACGGTGTTGCAATATGCTGGAGGTGCTTTGATATTAATCGCAACGATTAAGGTCGCGATTAATAAACACGCTGGGTAGTGTGATTGACTAAACAATCAGATCCACGTGTTGCATACTATCAACCGAGCCATCAGATTTAATGTATAACCCCGTTTCTTGGATGATACCAGTGCGTTCTCCATCGGGGTTAAATAAGCTGAACTGTGTATCTTGTGACGATAATAAAAAGGCTTCTATACCTGCTTCTTCCAATGAAATAAGGGTTTCATTACCTGCTTCGTCTCTTTGAGTGAGTACCAGTTGATCAAAAATGGTGTCTAAGCTATCAATGATGCCATCTTGATTGTCGTCATGTTGCGCTAAGTCGGTGAAGCCACTGCCTGACTCTGGACCAAACAACTCGCCTCCATCATCAATACTGCCGTTGCCATTTTTATCAATGGCCAAAAACGCTGAGTCGCCTATTGCGTAGCTAACTTCGTCCATTTCACCGTCGTTATTGATATCAAACTGCATTTTGTTGTTACTCAGTTGTGCCATGTTGCCATTTAAATTGATGGTGAGAGGATCAACTTGTCGACCACTAATAATAACTTCACCGTAAAACGATTCTTCACGGCTACGTGACATATCTAAGGAGAAGTTAATATTAAATTGACGCCCATCTTGTAGAACCATGCTTCCACTTGCTTGAAAGCTGGTGTGTTCCATTTCTTTCAATTCGTGATAGCTTTGTTGGACTTGCTCTAATAGTCGGCCATTACTATCAAAACGTTCGACGGCTTGTTGTGTGTCATCAGCAGACTCATCTTGCTCGGTGTTTGTATGTTTATAAAGTGTAAAACTGATACCAAACATCTTTTCAATCAAAGACTTAGTTTTCATGATGCGAGGGTCTTGAGTCATTTCCTCACCAAGTTCTTGTGTAGCAGAAAAGCCTAGCGGTTGAGGGGCTCTCTCTTGCGATTGTATGCTGCTACTGCTTTCAGTCAGTTGAGTAAAGACCTGCTGAGCAGAGAAACTGAGTGCTGCACGTTGGTTGTCGTTTTGCTGTGTTTGAGTTTCATCGGTCTCAGCTTCTGGTCGCCAAATGGTTCTTTGAGAGATGAGCTCCGATTTTTGATAAGCACGTTGAGATGCCATCTTTAAGCTTATATCCATTACCTTGTCTCCTTATTACCAACCTATAAGTACGCCCTAATGATGGATAGTAAACGTACTTCCCCATATGAGTTATCGAATAAATAAGGATTTTGTTTAAGCATATAAAAGTATAAAAAATAACCTGTTTATACTTTTATATGTGACATTCTGAAAGTGAATAGGGTGCATTGACTGTACTTAATGCTTAAAACGACGAGTTAGGTTGTGACAGAAAAGCCAATTCAGTTTCGGTAGATGTTCTTCCTAGCACACTGTTTCGGTGAGGATAACGGCCAAATTGCTGGATAATGTTCCTGTGTTGATGCTCAAAGTCGATATTGGATTGAATGCCATTCTCAGTAAACAGAGTCACAGCCACATCGTGAATTAATAAAGATTCACTGTGCATAAACGGCATGTATAAAAAGTTCCTTTCAATTGGGTTTAACTCAGTATGAGCACCTAAAGAAATGGCCTCTTGGGCCAGAATCAGTGCAAGTGCATCAGAAGCAAAAGCGCGTGGTGTGTCTCTAAAAATATTACGAGAAAATTGATCGAGTATGAGGATTTCCGCCAGTCTGCCTTTTGCCGATTGACGCCAACTGAATAGCTCACATTGATTCGCAGATTGATGTACTTTAAGGAATCTGGTTTTAATTACTCGGTCTAATTCAACGTCTTTCACCCACCATTGAGTCGGTTTCAGTTCGTCAAACCAAAAAGATAAAATCGTATCAGGGGTCATCATTATTGTCCTAGTAAAGATGGCTTGTGCTAAAAAGTGGTTAAGTCAGCATACTGTGTTTAATTCTAGAACAAACATTTTATTTTGGAACAATAGTTCTTAAGATTGAATGCTTTTAAGTAAACTAAAGACGATGCCCAGTCCTTGAGTAAGCTTCTCTGTACTCAGCCCCGCATAACCGAGTCGCACATAACGGTTTTCATTCTTCGCTGGATCTAAATGGAAGTTGTGCTCAGCGGCGATATAGACATCATTTTCTAGACAGGCTTTTTCAAGTTCAAGGGCATGACTTTTGATATCGAGCCACAAGGACATGCCACCAGCGGGAAGGTGGTAATTTAGTGAGACACCTTGAGCCTGGTATTCTTCTAACGTATGAATCAGATGATCTCTACGTTGATGATAAAGTTTTGTCATCCTCCGTAAATGGCGTTCAAAGCCCCCGTCTTGCATCCAACGACCAATCGCATCTTGCATTAATACGTTAGGTTTATGATTCATTACGCTACGATAACGCATGATGGCGGGAGAGAGTGCTTTGTCTACAGCGATAAAACCAATGCGTCCACCGGGAAACATGATTTTGGAAAACGTAGATAAGTAAATGACCAACCCAAGCGGATCGTCGGCGGCTAATGGTGTGAGTGGCTGGCTATCGTAGTGAAACTCATGATCGTAATCGTCTTCAAGAATGGCGACATTGTGTTGTGCGGCCAAACGATAAACGGCCATCCTTTCATGAATCGGTAAAGTTATGGTGGTTGGGTACTGATGCAATGGGGTTAAGTAGAGAAGCTTAATGTCTCCCGTGGAAAATAGGCTTTCAAGATGTTCAATATCAATGCCATTAGCGTGTTGTTTGATGGGAACAAGGCTTGCTCCAGTTGCATTAAAAGCGTTCCATGCAGGCTGATACCCTAATGTTTCAACCGCTACTTTCTCTCCTTCTTGTAATAGCAATCGAGCGATTAAGTACAAGGCTTCTTGAGAGCCATTGACCGCGATGATGTCTTTATTAGTAATGGAGCGAACTCGCCGTAAATAGAGTTTGATTTGATGTAAAAAATTTTCATTACCCGCGTTATTACCATAATTTAAATCGTCTAAATTTGGTCGACTAAGACTGTCATTCATATAGGATTTGAAGTCTTTAAAAGGAAATAAAGACACGTCTGGAGAACCACCTGCGAAATTATATTGGTATTTATGGGCTGGCTTGTTGAGGCGATTTTCTGATAAGTCTTCAGCCAAATGCCATTGAAAGGGTGAGGGTTGTTCTATTCTGTTTGTATTAGGCAGTGAGCTGGATTCAATCGGTAAAGAGGTAGCCACGTGATAACCTTTTCTTTCTATCGATTCCACCCAGCCCTGCGCGATAAGCTCCTGATAGGCCGCCATAACAGTATGGCGGTTGGTCTTTAACTGAGTTGCTAGCTTTCTTGCAGAAGGTAGTGGCTCATTCGCGGTTAATTGCCCTGTTTGTATGGCATGACGTAGGGCATACGCGATGCGTAAAAATACCGGTTTGAGTTGTTCGTCCAATATAAGAGTGAGCTCTTTCATGTATTTTCTTAGTGTTGGTATAGATTAAAAATTAAAACTGGTCATTTAATTTATACCAGATTCATTGAGAATGCTCACATTGAAATCCTAAAAACGATGTGAGATGAATAACAATGACGTCTATAAACCTTGCTAACTTACCCGAATTTCTTCCTCAGCCTGTCATATTACAAAGTGAAAAAGTGACGTTAAGACCGTTATCAGTAGATGATGTGGAAGGCTTTTTCCAAGCGGGTCATGATCCTCAATTGTGGCAATGGGTTGTACCCAATCAATGCGAATCACTGGCAACAGCACAGAAGTGGATTGAAACTTCGTTAGAGGCGTTGCAAAACGGTGAGCAAGTGCCTTTTGTGATTGTTGATCGTGCTTCTAAGCGCATTGTGGGATCAACCCGTTATTGCACCATTGAACTGGCTGATCGAGGCATAGAGATAGGATTTACCTTCATTTCACCCGAATTTCAAAGAAGTTACATCAACACGCACGCCAAATTTTTGTTGCTGCAACATGCTTTTGAAGCGTTGGGAGCTATCCGTGTTCAGTTGAAAACTCATGAAAACAACCTTCAATCCAGAAAAGCCATTGCACGTATTGGTGGTGTGTTTGAAGGCATAGTACGTCATCAAAGAATTCAGTCTAATGGTTTAATTAGGAACACCGCGCTTTTCAGTATTACCAATGAAGAATGGCCTCAGGTAAAAATCAATTTGTCACAATCCCTATAAAACGCACTGTAAAGTACTCACAGTAGGAGACATTATGTATATTCCAACGAAGCTGGTGGTGTCTGACATCCATGAAATTCATCGTTTTATCGATCATCATGGTTTTGGTCTTATTGTTGGTAATGGTTCTGATAATGATGACACAGGCGCAAAGGACAATGTAGGGAACACATTGGGTAATCATAAGAAAAAGGGTATAGAGGGAACGCATTTATCGTTTATTTTGAATAAAGAAGAAGGGGAGTACGGAACGCTATATTGCCATTTTGCTCGCATTAACCCCCATTGGGCGTCTTTAGCTGGAGAAGAAGTCTTAGTTGTGTTCCATGGCCCACACGCGTACATATCGCCCACTTGGTATGCTAGTGAACCCAATGTACCAACGTGGAACTACACGGCCGTGCACGTGTATGGTGAACTCACCGTGTTAAGTGATGAGAAAACGCTTGAGGTAATGGAAAAGACAGTGAAAAAGTACGAGCCTCAGTTATGGGACAACCAAAGTGTGATGCCAACCGCCTATCGAGAAAAGCTACAAAAGGCCGTGGTTGCGTGCAAAATCACACTTACCCGAGTAGAAGCACAGTACAAGCTAGGTCAGCAAAGAAAGGAAGAAGACCAACAAGGTGTTGCCGAAGGGTTAAGTCAATGTGAAGACCTTGATTCCATCGGCTTGCTGAACTTTATGCAACAAACACGCATTGGAATGGGCAAAGCTTAAAATAAAAAAAGCTCGCTCTTAAAAAGATTAAGAATCGAGCTTTTCTGTTTCGTTTCTATTACTTAACAATAGCATCAATATCAGAGGCGGAGTGGCGTTCTGCTAGGTGATCTCCTTCTCCCCATACACGATTCACAACGATACCGCGCTGTACTGCAGGGCGTTCTTGGATCTGTTTCGCCCAACGTTGTAGATTGGTATAACTGTCTACTTGTAGAAACTCTGCGGCGTTGTATAGCTTGCCTAATACTAGGCTGCCGTACCAAGGCCAAATCGCGATGTCAGCAATGGAATAGTCATCTCCTGCCATAAAAGTATGATTCGCTAGATGGTTATCTAATACATCCAGTTGACGTTTGGCTTCCATCGTGAAACGGTCAATTGGGTATTCCATTTTGACTGGTGCGTAAGCATAGAAATGCCCAAAACCACCACCTAAATACGGTGCAGAACCCATTTGCCAAAACAACCAAGAACGGCATTCTGTTTTGCCTAAATGGTCTTTAGGAATTAAAGCATCAAATTTTTCAGCCAAATACTGTAAGATTGCACCCGATTCAAACACACGTGTTGCTGGTGTGGTTGAGTAATCCATCAATGCTGGGATTTTGGAATTTGGGTTAGCGTCAACAAAACCAGAAGAAAACTGATCACCTTCGTTTATTTTAACTAGAAAAGCATCGTATTCGGCACCGGAGATTCCCAAGGCTAATAATTCTTCCAACATAATGGAAATTTTTTGTCCATTCGGTGTCGCTAATGAATACAGTTGCAAAGGGTGTTTGCCAATTGGCAACTCTTTTTCGTGAGTTGACCCTGCAATAGGGCGGTTGATGCTTGCCCATTCTCCACCATTTTTCGCATCCCAATGCCATACTTTTGGTGGCTCGTAATTCGTATCAGTACTCATAGTATCTCCTAGTATTTGAATAAATGAGAATAGGTAGCTCAGTAATTGAACCTTCATTAGTCTCATATCTGTAGGCATTTTGTAGCAAAAAAAAAGCATCATAGGTATTATTCGCACCGAAAAATCATCATGTTCCCTATTTGCTTCACAATCCCACCTATTTACTAAAGACGATATCAATGACTAATCAAGATAAAGCAATATCAAATCAATTACTTAAATCTGCTCAGATTCACATGCCGATGGGTGTAGCCGATAGCTATCGCTATTGGGGTGAAGGCAAGACGGTCTTTGTGAAAAGCACTCAGGGTGGCACCATCATGGATTGCGATGGCCAAGAGTTTGTTGATTTTCGTTTAGCGTATGGCCCGATTATTTTAGGGTATCGTGATGGTCGCGTAGACAGTGAAGTTATTAAGACGATTACGGAATGTGGCACTATTTCAGGCTTTTCGACGAAGCTAGATTCCGACGTTGTTTCTTTGATGAAAGACCTTTGTCCGCAAATTGAAAAAGTCCGTTTTGCAAACTCTGGGACTGAAGCGGTATTAGGCGCAGTACGTACGGCGAGAGGGTACACAAATCGTAATAAAATCGTTGTGGTAGAAGGAGGCTTTCATGGTTTATACGATGAAATGATGTGGAAGTCGGATGTGGATAACTGGGATAATAATACACAAGATGCACCTGATATTGCAGCGTTTGGTATTGGTATTCCTGAAAGCAGCCGTGAGCATTTAGAAACGGTGCCATTAAATGATTTTTCTGCGCTTAAAGACGTATTTGATCGAGTGGGTGATGACATTGCTGCGATTGTCATTGAGCCTATTATGGGGAACTGCGGCAGTATTGCGGCGACGCAAGAATACATAGAGGCACTGCGAGACATCTGTAATCAAAACCAAACTTTGTTAATCATGGACGAAGTGAAAACCGGTTTTCGAGTCGCTAAAGGTGGCGTACAAGAGCTGTACGGTGTATACGCAGATTTGACTACGTTCGCTAAAGCTATGGGTAATGGTTATCCCGTTGCTGCGTTTGGTGGGAAAAAAGCCGTTATGGATAAAATTCATTTTGGTAAAGATGGGGTTACCCATGGAGGCACTTATACCGCAAATATGATTGCTTTAAGTGCCGCCAAAGCAACCTTGACTCTATTGAGAGACACAGACGCATTATTCACTGTGCATACGGTAGGCAAGGCCATTCAACAGCGTTTAAGTAAGGTATTTAATCACTTTAGTATCGAACATAAATTTGCAGGTCCCGACTCCATGTTTGGCATTCATTTTGGTTCCCTTGCGCCACAAAATTACCGCGATTGGAAACAAACGGACTCCGATCTTTATGCCGAGTTTGCGTTTAACTTAATTAAAAAAGGCATCATGCTAGAGCCTGACTCCCGTGAGCCTTGGTTTATCTGTGAGGCGCATAAGACCGTGGATTTGGATTGGTTGGAAGCAACGGCGATGTCAGCAATGCAAGACACCTTAGAGCAAATTCCTAATACGGCGGCTTAATTAAAAAGGTAGGTTTTGCAGATAAGCCCAATAGAACAGAATGTTATTGGGCTGGATGTCGGGTTACGTAGTACGAAATTTAGTGATACCTCACAACATCATGCTTGTTAAAACGACGGCAATGACGCTGTCAGTGAAGGTTGTGAGCTGAGTAACACTTGAGATTGTCATGCTTTCATTCTGAACAGCCTGTTATCAAAAATTTGATGTGCTCTGATTTTTTTCAAAGTTTGCCGTAAACCACTTGTATCAAAGTGTGTCTTCTTTGCCGTTTTAGATGTCTTGTGCTGTTACGTTACGTTACGTTACCCCCCTTCCTTGACTGCTTCTAAGCGAGTATATTTGTTATCATCGTTATTAATGATATAACTAATATGTGAAGTGGTTGGCTGTTTTCACGTAAGAATTTTTTAAATTCAGGCATTTTCTGGGCGCCTCACTTGAAATTTTTGGATGACAATATGAAATTTACAATTTTTCGGTCTGTCTCAATTAACGCTCGGTTAATTGGATTATTGACTTGTGTGTTTTTAAGTCTGTTACTTATTTTATTTCTAGCGTTGAAATCAAATAAGGAAGGCATGCAGCAAGAGCGTTTTTTAAAAACGAAAAATGTGGTCGAAGTGGCCCATGGTGTTATTCAGCATTTCTATGAATTAGCTGAATCTGGTGAAATGACAACCGAAGCAGCGCAAGCATTAGCGAAAAGTACACTGCATGACATGCGTTACAGTGAAGTAGAGTATTTCTTCGTACAAAATTATGACGCTTCTATTGTTATGCACCCGATTGTACCGTCCTTAATTGGTAAGGACTTAACAAATACGACGGATGCAAATGGCAACAAGATTTTTTTTGAAATTACTCAAATAGTAAAAAACCATGGAGAAGGTTTTAATGAATATGTGTGGCCTAAGCCAGGCACTGAAGACCCTGTTCCTAAGATTTCGTATGTAAAAGGATTTGAAAATTGGGAGTGGATTGTTGGCTCTGGAGTGTATTTGGATGATTTAGACGCACAATTCTTTGAGGCTGCGAAATTTTTTGTCAGTGTGTGCATTGCCTTATTAGTTAGTGTTATCGTTCTTTCCTACTTCATTTTGAAGTCCATTGTTGTGCCATTAACTCAAATTGAAAATACGCTGAAAGGGATTGCTGATGGGGAAGGAGATCTGTCCATTAAGTTATCTGAAGAAGGTAATGATCAGATTGCATCGATTGCCAGTGCTTATAATCGCTTTACTCAACGAATATCTGCAACGCTTCTACATGCCAAAACTTTATTTGTTGAGGTGGATAAAAAAAGTGCGGATCTACGTGAGAGTGCCGAAATCTCCATGGGGGTTGTGGAAGAAAGAGCGCAAGTATTCCGTGACATTAGTAATATGGTTGAGCAAATTAAAGACATAGAGTCGGATGTAACCTCTCATTCTACAGCATCTTTGTCCCTTGCTAATGACGCGAAGCAAAAAGCACAAACCAGTCAGGCATCAATAGAGAGAACACTTAAATCAACACAACAACTTTCTGATGAGCTAGAAGTGAGTGTGAAGTCCGTAGTGCAATTGGAAAGCGAGTCGCAAAACATTGGAGCCGTATTAGATGTGATCAGTGGTATTGCGGAACAAACGAATTTGCTTGCGTTAAACGCTGCAATTGAAGCCGCTAGAGCAGGCGAACATGGACGTGGTTTTGCGGTTGTTGCTGATGAAGTTCGAGGGCTTGCAAGCCGAACTCAATCATCAACCGAAGAAATTCAAGCGATGATCAATGAACTGCAAAAAGGGGCCAGTGAAGCTGAGGCTCGTATTACTGCGGGACATGAGAAATTTAAATCAGCATCCGATGAAATTTCTTCTACAGCAGAGGCTCTGTATGACATTATTACCTCGGTAAAGGAGATCTCGACAGCAGGAGAGTTGATTTCCAGTTCGGTCGCCTCACAAAATAATTCGGTTGAGCAACTGGATAAAATGAATGAAAGAGTTGCTTCGTTGTCTCAAGCGGCAGCGGCGCAAACTCAATCTAATGTACATCATTGTGCTGATTTAGTGGACCTTGCGGATAAGGCAAAAGAAGTGATTTCTACTTTTAAACTGCAGAATAGCTAAAATAACCGTAAGCGAAAAGTGATAAGTTGCGATTGTCGCCGATCACTTTTTTACGTTGGAATGTTTGTTCGTTGTTGATGAGGTTAGCGGTTAGTTGGTGTCATTTTCACTGGGTATGACTCCAAAATACAAAAATAAAGAGAATGGTAGATATTTTATCTCCTTGTTTGTTTATGTCGCGGAGTGTAGTTAAGAGGGAGCTAATGCATGCACTATTGTAGTGATCGTAACAAAGGTAAAAACTCTCTAAAGTGATACTTTTTTGATATTTGTACTTACCTTTTATTGCATTTTCGTCAAGTAATAAAAAACGAGAAGTAATAAATGAGGCCTCAAAGAACAGTATGGGGTGTTAAAAAGCACAAAAGATATAGGGGGAATAAAGTGTATCGCATACAGACTTGGGATTGTCTGTATGCAATACCGTATAGAGACGTTAATCGTGTGTAAACTGATTGGTAAATACGCTGATGGTGTCTACTACTTGCTGGGCTTCGGTTTGTATTTCAATAATCACTTCACCTGCTTCATGGGAGAGTCTTAACCCTTCTTCGGCCTGACTTTGGCCTCCATTGACTAAAGCAACCGCTTGTTCTGCCAGTATTTGATTTTTCTCTACAACGCCTACAATTTCTTCCGTAGCGGCGCTGGTTCTAGACGCCAAATGCCTTACTTCATCCGCAACAACTGCAAAGCCGCGGCCTTGTTCACCAGCCCTTGCCGCCTCGATAGCTGCATTCAGCGCTAACAAGTTGGTTTGATCTGCTATGCCTCGAATACTTTGTATGATGGTACCCACTAGCTGAGATTGTTTATCCAATTCTGCGATGCCATTGGCTGCTTGCGACATTTGTTTGGATAACTGCCCCATAACATCAACAGTGCTTTGTACAACTTGTTGGCCTTTTTTCGCGCTTTCATCTGTTTTCTGAGAGATTTCAAAGGCCACTTTTGCGGTTCCCGCAACAGCGAGCTCTCGTTCTACTTGCTCAGTAATGAGCGTCGCAAATTTAATAACCTTATACAATCTTCCATTTATATCGGTGATCGGGTTGTAAGACGCTTCTAACCAAACAACATTGCCTCGACTGTCTATTCGTTTAAAGCGATCGGCGACAAAATCTCCGTGGTTAAGCTTTTTCCAAAAATCAATATAGCCTTGGGATTGGTGTTCTTCTGCAGCGCAAAACAGCTTGTGGTGTTTGCCCTTTATTTGGGAAAGTTCATAGCCCATACTTTTCAAGAAAATGTCGTTTGCCGTCAAGACATTACCATCTAGATCAAATTCGATGACGGCCGTTGAACGTTGTAGCGCAGCGATGGTGTTTTCATGCTCTCTAGATGTTGTAATGGTGCGAGTTAAGTCGTTCGCATGAATGGTCATGTGGTCAACTTGGTCTTGAGCGTTTTTAATTGCTTGAACCGTGACTCGAAGCCATGCCACTTCACCATTTCCACGGTTAATTTGCAATGCGCCTTCCCAATGTTTAGAACGTAGAATCGCATCAGACATGTTTTTATACTGTTCGGTATTGCGTGCGTGTGCAGGAGCAAGATCGAGTAGTTTTTTGCCTTTTAGCTCATCCGTGGAGTAGTGCATCTCTGTTTCGAATTTTGCATTAACGCTTTCTATTGTGCCTGTGTTGTCTAGAATAATAGTGAGAAGTTGTGTTTCAATGCTGTCCTTAACTTGTTTTGTAATTAGAAGTTCGTCTTTTAATGATTGTATTTCTGCTAGAAGACGTTTGTTAAACATCTCATTTTCTCCCTGAATGTGGTCTGTATGACTAAATTGATGTATTTTGAGAATAGAGGGGTAGTTTATACGCAATAAAAACTAATACTATTTTATTGTCATGACAGTGTAGAGTAATTGACAAAAAAAAGTCCAATAGTATCTATGGCTATAACGATTATTTATAGCGATTATCCGAACAGTTCAGAAAAGTGATACTCATTCAGGCATTATTCGCTCGCATTGAGCAGACAGAATACTCAAAGTTATTGATCCATACGGTGTTGTAATTCAATATACAGAGCTTCCCAAGTACTGGCTGTGGCTCGAACTCGATTGTCTTTCCCTAAGCATGCCATTTCACTTAATGCGGTGCTATTGCTCGTCGAGGGGTCACTTTCTACATAGATATTTTGAATAGAATCATCGGGGTGTTTGAAAGACCAGTAATTCAGTGTCGAGGCGTACCGTGGGTTTCTGGGAGACGTAAACCATCCCCAATGTTTTTGGTCGATTTGCTTTGCAACCACGGATGAATCCGGTAAATGCTCTATACGAATGGCGATGGTTCTATAAACTAAATGGCTTTTCAGCGCGTTCCAAGGATGGAATGCTTACTCATCTGGACTGGCTTTAGCAAAGGCGTCCAACGATAAGCAGTGTTGCTCAATGCGTACCAGTGTTGGGTAGGGCGTTAAGTCAAAAGAGAAGCGGCGAGCATTAAAAAGTTGCGGCACCAAACACACATCTGCCAAGGTCGGCGAATCACCACAGCAAAATGTTGTTGAGGAGTGTGATAGTTTATTTTCCAATGTGTCAAATCCAAGTGTTAGCCAATGAAAATACCAACTCATTTTTTCGACATCTGAATGGGCGAATTTGCCTGTTAGATGCTTCAGCACCCTTAGATTATTTAGCGGGTGAATATCGCAAGCGATGTCTAATGCAATGGCTCGACAATGCGCACGCTCTAACGCTGTTGCGGGTAACAAAGGGACATTAGGGAACGTTTCATCTAAGTATTCCATAATGGCTAAAGATTGAGTTAAGGCCTGATGACCTTCAGTCTCTAGTGATGGTACCAACCCAGAAGCGTTTACGGTTTTATACATGGCATCATTCTGTTCATTATCTAATAAAGAAATGGGTACAGATTGATAGTCGAGGCCTTTTAAGTTGAGCGCAATTCTGACGCGATAAGCGGCGGTTGAACGACTGTAATCGTAAAGCTTCATAGGTGGTGCCTCTTGTTATTAGGGTGTCATTGTTTTTTTGAATAAGGCACGACAGTTTGTTCGATTTTGCCAAAAATTGAAGCGCCATTGGTATCAAACATTTCAATCGCTACTTTATCGCCATAGGTCATAAAAGGAGTAACCGCTTTACCGCCTTCAATGATTTCTAACATGCGTTTTTCCGCTAGACAGCAAGAGCCTTTACTGCGATCCACATTGGATACTGTACCGGACCCCACAATGGTGCCTGCTGATACATGACGACTTCTGGCAACGTGTTCTAACAGCTGATAAAAATCGAATGTCATATCAACACCCGCGTCAGGGGAACCGAACTTTTCATTATTTAAATGGACATGCAATGGAAGATGAACCTTACCTGCTTGCCAATTGTCGGTTAACTCATCTGGCGTGATCGCAACAGGAGAGAAGGCCGATGCGGGTTTTGATTGGAAAAAACCGAAGCCTTTGGCAAGCTCTGCTGGAATAAGATTTCTGAGCGATACGTCGTTCACTAACATCATTAACTTAATGTGTGAGGATGCCTCTGCTGCGGTGGTTCCCATCGGCATGTCACCGGTAATGGCAGCGATTTCTGCTTCGAAATCACAACCCCAGCTCGGGTCAGCCAGTTCAATATCATCTTTGGGACCAACAAAACCATCGGACATGCCTTGATACATTAATGGATCTGTCCAAAATGTTTCAGGCATGGTTGCATTACGTGCCTTGCGTACAAGTTCCACGTGATTAACATACGCGCTGCCATCGACCCACTGATAGGCTCTTGGCAATGGTGACGCACAGTCTGTGGGGGTAAATGTAAAAGTGTTGTCTAAGGTTTTATTGTTTAAAGACGCGTATCTCTTTTCCAGTAAAGGTGCAATCGTGTCCCAATCATCTAAGGCGCTTTGTAACGTTGGCGCAATGTCTGTGGCGTCAACGGCCATGCTTAGATCGCGTGATACTAAGATAAGTTTTCCGTCACGTCCGTGTTTTAGTGATGCAAGTTTCATTATATCTTCTCCAATTCATTAAGCTTTAGAAGGGGTTTTCCAAGAGTAGACATATTCTTGGTTTTCGACTGATTGCGCCGTGTCTGTCATGGTAAGAGGTTGACGAGTGTCTATCATAACGGCCACTTCATCGGTCTCTTTCAGCGCATGTTTTTTGCCTGCCTGTACGGCTTTTGGGTGAGGGCCGTGGGGAAAGCCACAAGGGTGCAGCGTCATCATGCCTTCTTCAATGTTATCTCGGCTAAAGAAATTACCTTTGTGATAGAAAAGCACTTCATCGTAATCGTCATTGTTATGATAAAATGGCACTTTTAGAGCACCGGGATCAGATTCAATAGGACGTGGAACAAAGGTACAGATAACGAAATCTTTGGCGACAAAGGTAGTATGTGCAGACGGTGCCAAATGATAGCGATGGCTCATGAGTGGCCTAATGTCTCGCCAATTTAAGCGAAAGACCGTAAGGTCACCTTTCCAGCCGATCGCATCTAAAGGGTTAAAAGGGTAAGTGACTTTATTGAGTTCATTGTGCCTTTTTATGTGCACTTTCCATCCAGTGGTGCTACTACGTTGAGCATCAAATGCCTCGTCTAACGTAGGGTAATCTAAAACACCGGGATCAAAGATGGCATGATCGCCGACCATACCTCTTTCCGCACTCATATAAGAGCTGTTTGTTGCTTCAATCATTAGCATAACAATAGGAGCGCTTGGCTCTATTCGCCAACTTGTCGACCTTGGCAATACCAGATAATCGCCTTCACTAAAGGTGAGATGGCCATAATCACAAAACAATGATCCAGCGCCTTGATGGATAAAGAGGCAATCATCACCATCTGCGTTGCGTACAAGATGAGTCATATTTGTTGCTGTTTTCCAAATACGCACTCGAACATTGGCATTTTTCAGTAAACAAGGTGCCTGTAATGGGCAACTTTCATCGGCATCGACTAAGTTGGTGTCAAAAGCATGAGGTCTTAAATTCCCCTCCCATTCACTCCACCCAGTGGGAGCGTGAGCGTGATACATGTGGGTTGCAGGCCCAAAGAAGCCCTCTTTACCGATTTCTCTTTCGTAGCTACCATTGGGTAAATCGCAATGTGCTTGTTTAGAGAACTTCCCTTCTTTTAAGGGGAAAGAAAACCACTTTTTCATGCTCATTTCCTTTCTAAATGATGTCGTGACAAATTTAAGTGTGTTCGATAATTCAAACATTGTTTCATTTGAAACAATGTTGTATGTAGTTATAGTGGTTTTTATCGATTATATCAAGGGTTTTCTTGTCTGTTTTTATTGTGCATTATGTTTCATATGAAATTATTTGTCATGATTCAATCCGTAGCTGGTTGCTTTTCTTCGTAAGGTAGATCTTAGGGTGAAAAGAAAAAGTGAGAGATTCTTTTTTTATTAAATGCCTATTCAAAACCTAAACATAAATGAGAAACTGGTGATGACTGGGCGTCGAGTTCAATGATTAATAAAGTGATGACTTATGGAAAATTTTTTATTGGAAGAGTTCCTTCCATACAAATTGGTAAGAACCGCAGAGCACATAGCCGATAGCTTTGCAGGGCTTTATCAGAGTGAATTTGGTATTAGCCGACCTGAATGGCAAATAATTGCCAATCTCGGTGTCAGAAAAAATGTGATTGCACGTGAACTGTCTGAATTGATTCGTTTAGACAAAGTGAAAATATCCCGCACTTTAACGGTACTGGAAGAGAAAAACCTTATTATCAAATCTCCTGTTGAAGGAGACTTGAGGGCCACTCAGTTGTCTCTTTCTGAGGAAGGCATTGCGTTGTACGAACGCTTGGTGCCAAAAGCAATGGAGTGGGAAAATCATATATTGGATGGTCTTACTGGCACTCAATATCGTGATCTTTGCCGAATACTAGACACCTTATATGAACGAACATCGAATAAAGCCAAAGTGAAATAATCTGTTTACACTGATAAAATTAAAACAGTCATGCGGTATTACATTTGACTATGGCCCATTCTTTTATCGTGTCTGGACCAGAATTAAAGGGAACGGTTGCGCTAGAGTGCGAATACGAAGACATTGAAAACCCATCTGTGACGTCGGGTTGTTCCGACTTAACTTATCGCTTGTACATTATTCATAGAGACTTTTGCATGAAGTTATGAGTGACGATAATACGAGGAAAAAATAGGCAAAACAGTGCAGTAGTCGTGCAAAGGTCTCTCATAATCAACAATAAGGAATCCATTATGCAACATCCTGCACTCAAGGTGAACGTGTCTCGTGGCAGTGTTATTGAAAGTGAACATCAGATTAAAGCCGTCATTGTTTCAAGTGATGGGCAACTCATTGAATCCTGGGGGAATGTGGACAGTTTGGTGTACCCAAGAAGTGCGATTAAAGCGATGCAGGCTTTAGCGTTTATTGAAATGGGAGGGGCGGAAAAATTTGGTTTTAGCGCAGAAGAGATTGCGATTTGTTGTGCTTCTCATAATGGCGAAATTGAGCACGTAAAAACCGTTCAAAGCATGTTAAATAAATTGGCGTTATCGACAACGGATTTTGAGTGTGGAGGGCATTGGCCAATGCGTGAACAAACCAGCTACGATTTGGCTGAACTGGGCGAGAAACCAACGTCGTTACATAATAACTGCTCAGGCAAACACGCAGGTATGTTAGGGCTGGCGAAAATGCTGGATGTATCTCCCCAAGGCTATATTGGGGTAGATCATGCGGTTCAAAAATGCATCGCTTCGACGATGGAAGAAATGTGTGAATACGATTATGGCTCTGCGCCATGGTCTCCTGATGGCTGCTCGGCGCCAACATGGGCCATACCGTTAACCAACCTAGCATTAGCGTTTGCGAAGTTTGCTGACCCATCTGGTTTGTCTCCTGCACGTGAAAAAGCCTGCCATTCTTTATACGATTCTGTTGTTTCTCACCCTTTTATGGTGGCAGGAACTGAGCGCTATTGTACGGATATGATGCGAATTCTTGGCAAAAAAGTGTTTTTAAAGTTAGGTGCTGAAGGTGTCTACATTGCATCGATTCCAGAGTTAAAGTTGGGGATCGCTTTGAAATGTGAAGACGGCGCCATACGTGCCGCGGAATCGGTTATGACGGCGCTTTTAGATCATGTAGGTATTACTCAAGGTATTCCGAGTGAACATCTTGCGCCTTTCCGATCAGTCACATTAAAGAATTGGAATGGTCTTATTTCAGGTGAGATTAGCTGTTGTATTTAAAGAAAAATTGACATCAAAATGATGAAAGAAAGTATAGAAAATTAATTAACGAGTCGTTTTTAATCAAGTGGGTAGGAACTGCACATGAACATTGTCATCTTAACGTTTCAAGGCTTTAACGAGTTGGATTCTTTTATTACGTTGGGCATTCTTAATAGAGCAAAAGGACCGGATTGGAAAATCAGTATTTGTTGTCCTGAAGAGAGTGTCACTTCGATGAATGGTGTGACGGTGCAAGCGCAAGCCTTACTTGAAGAAACGGCTAAAGCGGATGTGGTGATTGTTGGTAGTGGTAGGCAAACGCGCAGCGTGGTAAAAAATGTGGGTATCATGAGTCGTCTCACCTTAGATCCTTCACATCAATTGATTGCAGCGCAATGTTCAGGCGCTTTGATTTTATCACAAGCTGGCATATTACAGGATCTTCCAGCCTGTACTGATTTAACGACGAAACCGTGGATGCAGGAAGCGGGTGTAGAGGTATTGAATCAAGCCTTTTTTGCCAGTGGCAACATTGCCACAGCAGGAGGGTGTTTGTCTTCGTCTTATTTGGCGGCTTGGGTCTTGGCTCGGACAGAAGGTATAGAGGCGGCGAAAGAGGCCATTCACTATGTCGCACCAGTGGGTGAAAAAGAACACTACGTTGCCAGTATGTTAGGCAATATTACTGAGTATTTGCCGCGTTCGTAAAGGAGGATTATGTATCTCGATCACATTAATATTAGCGCACCAACAGACATTATTGATCAGGAAAAAGCGTTTTTAATAGACATCTTTGATTTGATAGATGGCGAAAAAAGCAGCACGGCTCAAGCGGGTTATTGGTTGTATCATGGGGATCGGGCTTTGGTTCACCTGACTTTTAGTGATCGACATGCTCCGCTTGAAAAACCGCGATATTTGGACCATGTTGCTTTTCGTCTAACGAATTTTGATGGCTTTATTCAGAAGCTTGTGGATCGACACCTTGAGCACACTGTGTACTTAACACCTGAAACGGGCGAAAGGCAGATATTCTTTCATACGCCTTCAGGTATTCGGCTAGAAGCTAATTTTGCTCAAAAATAATGCAGCGAATAAAGGGGGTCTTAATCTAGGGAAGCACCTTGTATGCAATCGATTAAGAACCCAATTCTGTACCGATTATTACTTAAGCTTTAGGCGTTTGACACTGTAGTGATCGGCATGGCGGTGCTGAGCTCTTTCATGCGTAATCCAATGTTGCCTAGAATCAGTAGACAAGCCCCAATAATTTGAAATGAAGATAGGCTGACATCTAAAAACACCCAGTTAATACCAGCGGCAAAAACAGGGAAAGACAACTCGACTAAAGTCGCGGTTTGAGCTCGGACACGACTTAATCCCTGATAATAGAACCACATTCCAATAAGTCCGCTTAATAACGCCATGGCGATTATAAGCCCAAAATCGACGGCGGTTATGGATTTTAGCGTCGGTGTCATAAAGAGTGCCGTGGGTAATAAAACCATTAATCCAGATAAAAACCGACCGGATAAAATGGCATTTTCAGGCACACCTTTGTAAGATAGGTATTTGCCGCACACTGTCGCCGCACCCCAAGCAAAGACAGCAATTAATGTATAACCATAGCCTTTCATTATGGCGCCTTGATCGCTTGAATAGTGCCACTGAGCGTCGTTCAGTTTTGCCAAATCTGGCCACATCATCACAAAACTGCCCACTAAAATGATGACCGCCCACTGCATAAAGTGACTCTCAATACGCTCTTTTAAGAATGCGTACGCCAAAATAATGGCGACCAGAGGTTGCAACTTTTGTAACAAAATGACGACCGTTGGATTGAGATAACTAAATGCTTCTGTAAACGCTAACGTGCCGACAGCCGACCCCATTCCTCCAATAAAAAACAGACAAGCCAACGACCGCTTAGGCATTTTTCTATAAATGTCACGATAGCGCCAGAGCAAAGGGCTGACACACACAACTAAGGTGAAGTGTTCAATAAGAACAATGTGTACTGCGGAATAACCGGCGCCTAACAATGGGTAACGAATGAGTGTATCCAATGCCCATGTAAAGCAAGCGATCATAATGAAAAGTGTTCCTGCCATCTTGAATGTCTCCTATTCAGTAAGATGTACAGGGGTGATGAGGAATATACCAAGTGTTATACACCAACAAGTATGCACCAAAAAGCACACACAAGAATGTAAATACACAATGGGCAAGTTTACCGTACTTGGGTCAAGAGTGAAAACAACAGGTGTTCATACAAAATACTGAGTAAAGTAGACCATTCATTATGCTACTTGGTCGATCTTCTATCATCCGGACTGTAACCGTCGGCTCTGGAGTCACACCAGATCTGCTGACCTCCCACTCGTGTTATAAACACAAAAGTGGAAGCGCTCGCGGGCTGTTTTTGGTTTGTATGATACAAAACCAAAATCACCGCCGGTGGGGAATTTCGCCCCGCCCCGAAGTTCGATTAATGTAAATGTTTAAAACTAAGCCGCTACTGTAATAGCCAAGAGGGCGTTAGGCAACTGCTGCTGCAAAAAATAAATATCAATGCCAAGAAACTTGGCAACTAAACGGACAGTAATAAAGGTGAGTCTCTCGTATGACCAAAAACTATTCATTTAGTGAAAGAGTGAAACCGGCATTGGTAAAAAGCGTCATGTCTGTTTTAGGACTGAAAGCGATGTCTTCTCCTATGTTCACTGGTTAAAAAACACGCATTGAAATACCATGTGTTCCGAGCTACGCAGTAATAGACATCATGGTTTCAATCGAAACCGAGTGACTGTTGATTAAACTCATTAGGTGGATAAAGGACGTTTTGTCCGCCATGTATTCATTGGACGCGTGGGCTGTGGCTTCTGTTTCCCAGTAATCATCGGGTCTCACTCACGGCACCTTCCCAAGTGAACAAACGGTCTTCTTCTTTAATCGGCAAGTCGTTGATACAAGCAAAGCGTTGACGCATTAAACCAAGTTCATCAAACTCCCAGTGTTATTTTGTCAGAACAGAGTCTTGAGCCACTGAAAAAGAGCAATAAAAGACATACGAAAGCATAAAATGGTAAAACGAAAAAGACCAGCACATCGCTGGTCTTTTTAATGGCATTATCGATTTAAGTTAGGTTATTCCCAAGAACGCAATAACTCTTTATACGCAACGGTTACACCTTGAGGTTTCTCATTGGCAAGTTTCGCTTTTGGTGAACCCGGCTGAGCCAACCAATACGCCTCATCACGTGGTTCATTTAACTTAGGGCCACATAATGGCTGAACGTTGGCTCTTTCAAGACGTTGCATTACTTTGTCTTGCGCGGCGGCTAACCCATTAAGCGCTTCTTGTGGTGTGGCTTCACCACTGGCTGCTTGAGAAATATACTGCCACCAAAGTTGAGCTAACTTAGGATAATCCGGAACGTTGATCCCTGTAGGAGACCACTCTTTACGCGCTGGCCCTTTATAAAACTCAACCAATCCGCCCAACTTAGGTGCCGCTGCTTGCATCTCTGGTGAGTTAATATCCGATTCACGAATAGGCGTTAAACCCACTAAGGTTTTTTGCAGAGAAACGGTTTTGGATGTGGTGAACTGAGCGTATAACCACGCCGCTAAACGACGATCATCTGGTGTGGAATTCATAAAGGTCCAAGCCCCCACGTCTTGATAGCCTTTTTTCATACCTTCTTCCCAATATGGCCCAACTGGAGAAGGTGCCATACGCCATTTTGGTGTGCCGTCTTCATTTACGACGGGCAAACCTTGCTTTGTCATATCTGCTGTAAACGCGGTATACCAGAAAATTTGTTGGGCAATGCTACCTTGAGCAGGCACTGGCCCTGATTCAGAAAAGGTCATGCCTTGGGCTTCTGGTGGCGCGTATTTGCTCAACCAGTTCACGTATTTAGTGGTTGCATAAACAGCTGCTGGACCATTGGTTGCACCACCACGAGAGACACTGGAACCGACAGGAGAACAGGCATCTTTAATACGAATGCCCCATTCGTCTACTGGAAGGCCGTTTGGTAAACCTTTATCACCTGCGCCAGCCATAGAGAACCAGGCATCGGTAAAGCGCCATCCAAGAGAAGGATCTTTTTTACCGTAATCCATGTGTCCATAGACAGGTTCGCCATCAATGGTTTTTACTTTATCTGTAAAGAATTCAGCAATGTCTTCATAGGCGGACCAGTTAACAGGTACGCCTAGATCATACCCGTAAATGGATTTGAACTTGGCTTTTAAGTCGTCACGAGCAAACCAATCTGCACGGAACCAATATAGGTTGGCAAACTGCTGAGTCGGCAATTGATAAAGTTTACCGTCTGGGCCAGTGGTGAAATCCAAACCGATAAAGTCAGCAAGATCCAGTGTCGGTAATGTGTAGTCTTCTCCATCACCTTGCATCATGTCTGATACTGGAACCACTTTACCGTATCTGAAATGCGTACCGATCAAATCAGAGTCATTAACGTAAGCGTCATAAATATTACGGCCTGATTGCATTTGAGTTTGCAGCTTCTCAACCACATCCCCTTCTTGAATCAAGTCATGGTTTACTTTAATACCTGTGATTTCTTCAAACGCTTTCGCCAATGTTTGTGATTCGTATTGGTGTGTTGTTAGCGTTTCTGATGCGACGTTAATTTCCATTCCTCGAAATTTCTTCGCTGCTTCAGTAAACCACTGCATTTCAGTCATTTGCTGTTCTTTTGTTAGCGTTGAAACAGAAAATTCTCCAGTTACCCATTTTTCTGCTGCATCTGAATAGGCGTCTGCCCATAAACTAGCAGAATGCAACATGACTGCGAAAGGTAGGGCGGCGAGTGCAATTTTTTTCTTATTGTAGTGCATGTTTTACCTCAACAAAGTTTGGTTTTTATGATGGCATCCGTGCCAGTTGGTTCCTGTTTTTACGTTTCTAGTAACGATTTCTAATTAGCCCCAGCGCATCAGGATAATCATCCAGACAACACAAAGGACAGTAGCCACGGCAATATAAACATCCGTTAGTGCAACGAATGCCAAGTGGATAAAGGCACTGCTAAGCAAACCAATAAAGAGACGGTCGCCACGAGTGGTTGCAATAGGGATAAACCCTCGTCGCTCAATAGAAGGTGAGACAATTTGCCAAGTCGTCATACCGATTAAGATCACAGCGATGCCAATAAAAAACAGCGCAGTTGGTAATGTCCAAGACATCCAAGACATAAGAGCTCTCCTTATACACGGCCAAGGGCAAACCCTTTAGCGACATGGTTACGAACAAAGTAAATAACGAGCATCCCCGGTATAATGGTGAGCACACCCGCTGCGGCTAGCAGCCCCCAATCCATCCCAGAGGCCGAGACAGTTCGAGTCATGATGGCGGCAATGGGTTTGGCTTCTACAGATGTCAACGTACGGGCTAAGAGCAACTCAACCCAAGAAAACATAAAGCAGAAGAAGGCGGTTACACCGATACCAGAGCGAATTAATGGAATGAAGATGCGTACAAAGAATCGTGGGAAGGTATAGCCATCAATGTACGCCGTCTCATCGATTTCTCGTGGCACACCGCTCATAAAGCCTTCTAAAATCCACACGGCGAGCGGCACGTTAAATAGGCAGTGTGCTAAGGCTACGGCAATGTGGGTATCGAATAACCCAACAGATGAATACAGTTGGAAGAAGGGTAATAAAAACACAGCTGGTGGCGCCATACGGTTTGATAACAGCCAGAAAAACATGTGTTTATCGCCAATAAATCGATAACGACTGAATGCATAAGCGGCTGGCAAGGCAACGATTAAACTAATCACCATATTCATCGATACGTAAAAAATTGAATTGACGTATCCCATGTACCAAGTCGGGTCACCAAAAATTTTGGCGTAGTTTTCCAGAGTGAAATCGGCAGGGAAAAAAGACAATCCACTGAGAATTTCCGTATTGGTCTTGAATGACATGTTTACGAGCCAATAAATGGGCAGTAAGAGTAAAACCACATACACGACTAACCCTATTCGGCTGCGTAAGTTAGCGTTACGCGCTCTTTTTTCTGCATGGCTGAAGACGGGGGATTGGGTTGGTGATCCCGCGTATTTTTGAGTGCTTTTTGTCGTTGATGTCGACGTATTGGACGCGCTGACATTCGGGGACTGTGAGGTTGAATATTGCGTCATGGTCGTGCCTCTACTTATCTTTCTGCATGTTCATGATGGTGGTATAGAACACCCAGCACACCAACAAGATGATGAGGAAATACACCAGCGAGAATGCCGCTGCTGGGCCAAGGTCAAATTGACCGATTGCTTGCTGCACTAAGGATTGGCTTAAGAAGGTTGTTGAGCTACCGGGTCCACCGCCAGTAAGTACAAACGGCTCTGTGTAAATCATAAAAGAGTCCATAAATCGCAATAGCACCCCAATGATGAGTACATTGGTTAATTTAGGCAGCTGGATGTAGCGGAAGACCGCCCATCGAGACGCTTGGTCAATGCGGGCTGCTTGGTAATAGACTTCAGGGATGGCTCGTAATCCGGAGTAACATAAGAGCGCGACCAGCGGAGTCCAATGCCACACATCCATTAATACCACGGTGAACCATGCATCGGTGGAGTTGGAGGCGTAGTTATAATCGATGCCAATCTCTGCCATAAAGGCGCCTAAGAGACCAATGTCTGCTCGACCAAATATTTGCCAAATGGTGCCGACCACATTCCAAGGTATTAACAAAGGAATAGCAACGAGTATTAAGGCTAAAGACGCGCCTCGACCTTTGGTTGGCATCATTAATGCGACGCCTATGCCTAATGGCACTTCAATGGCTAAGATAGTGAAAGAGTATATAAACTGGCGTAATAGCGCTTCGTGCAAACGGCTATCAAGCATGACTTGTTTGAACCACTCTGTACCCACAAAATAGCGCGTGCTTGGGTCAAAAATATCCTGTACTGAATAGTTAACAACCGTCATTAAAGGAATAATGGCTGAGAACGCTACGATAAGAAAAACGGGTAGAACAAGGAACCAAGCCTTGTTATTTTCGACTTTAGTTTGCATTGGTAGCCTCCTGATCGCTTAGATCGAGTGACGTGTCATTTTCGTCAGAAGGGAGAGACGTAATCTCGCCTACATCCACTAAATAGTCATCGACGTACACCTTGGTCCATTGTTCAGGGAAGCTGACATAGACTTGCCCAGAAGGAATGTTTTGATCCTCACTTAAACGGGCTTTCATCATTTGGCCATTAAACAAGAAAGACAAAATTTTGTAAGTGCCCAGGTCTTCCACATAATCGACGTCCACTTGATAAGCGTCGTCGTTTTTACCATCCCAGACGTGGACGAATTCTGGTCGAATGCCGATGGTGACTTTCGTTGCTCCCATCGCTTGCAAACGACTGAGCATGGCCTCGCTGGTAGTGATGGTGTGTCCATCAAAAGTGATTTTATCGGTTACGTCGGCGTCAAAAAAATTCATGCCAGGGCTACCAATGAAATACCCAACAAAGGTGTGAGCTGGGTTTTCAAAGAGCTCCCTAGGGGTGCCAAATTGTACAATTTGGCCGTTGTACATGACGGCAATCTTGTCAGCAAAGGTAGATGCTTCGAGTTGGTCATGAGTAACGTAAACCATGGTGATATTGAATTGTTCATGAATTTGCTTGAGTTTACGACGCAGTTTCCATTTTAATTGAGGATCAATAACTGTCAGTGGTTCGTCGAATAAAATGGCGGACACATCGTCACGGACAAGTCCACGTCCCATAGATACCTTTTGTTTCTGATCCGCAGACAAACCTTTTGCTTTGCGCTTAAGTTGATCGGAAAGTTCTAATATCTCCGCTACTTCGTACACTTTGGATTTTACTTTGTGTTCAGGGACGCCAATATTGCGTAGTGGAAAGGCTAAATTGTTGTACACCGTCATAGTGTCGTACACCACAGGGAATTGGAAAACTTGTGCAATGTTACGTTCTTCAGGCTTTAATTCGTTTACACGTTTACCATCAAATAATACTTCGCCATCTGATGGCTCTAGCAGGCCAGAGATGATGTTTAATAATGTTGATTTTCCGCAACCCGACGGGCCTAGCAATGCAAAGGCGCCGCCTTGTTCCCATACATGAGACATCTGTCGGATGGCGTAGTCCTCTGGTCTGGTTGGGTGCTCAACATAGCTATGGGCGAGTGCGTTTAAGGTGATTTCAGCCACAATTATTGTCCTCCCATTCTTGCTGGGGAATGGACCATCTGACCTTGCTTGTCAAAAGTGTAGAGTTTGTGGGTAGGGAAATACACTGTGATGTTTTGATCCACTTGATATTCATGCACACCGGATAAATGCAGGACTAAATCAAAGTGAGGGTTGTGAACATGCAAAAAGGTTTCGGAGCCGCTGATTTCGGCCAAATCCACTCGCACAGGTAGCTCAAGGTCATCATCGGAGTGGGGCACTAATCCAATGTGGGATGCACGCACACCAAATTGGTAATCACCTGCGGGCAGAGAACGTAAATCATTATTGAGCTGAAAGTGAACGGTGTCATCGAACGTAACTTCATCGTCACTGACATGGCCTGACACTAAATTGATTGGTGGTTCAGAAAACATCTCAGCCGTAATGATGTCTTTAGGCTGATGATATACCTCTGCCGTTGGCCCCATTTGCAGTAAACGACCTTCGTGTAACACCGCTGTGTTACCACCAAGGGCCAGGGCTTCATTAGGTTCGGTCGTCGCGTATACAGCGATGCAATTGCGCGCTTTGAAGAGGGCTCGCAATTCTTGTCGTAGTTCTTCTCGTAATTTGTAGTCGAGGTTAACAAGAGGCTCATCAAACAAAATGATTTGAGAATCTTTTACGAGCGCGCGAGCCATGGCGGTACGTTGCTGTTGTCCACCAGAAAGTTGTAGAGGCAATCGATCTAAAAAAGAGTCAATGCGAAGCATTTCAGCGGTTTCGCGTACCCGACGGTCTATTTCTGTTTCACTCATCTTGGCTAAACGCAATGGTGACGCGATGTTTTCGTAAACGGTGAGGTTTGGGTAGTTTATGAATTGTTGATACACCATGGAGATGTTGCGTTCTCGAACAGGGGTACCAGTGACATCCACCCCATTCATGATGATTTTTCCTTTTGATGGTCTGTCCAAGCCAGCCATTAATCTCATCAGAGTGGTCTTGCCGGATAAAGTACGCCCTAGTAAAACGTTGAAAGAGCCAGGTTCGAGGCTTAGATTCACGTCCTCGATCCAAGTTTCACCATCAACAATACGCGACACATTTTG
The DNA here is from genome assembly GCF_047525455.1 of Marinomonas phycocola. Taxonomy (NCBI): domain Bacteria; kingdom Pseudomonadati; phylum Pseudomonadota; class Gammaproteobacteria; order Oceanospirillales; family Oceanospirillaceae; genus Marinomonas; species Marinomonas phycocola. The sequence goes on along the minus strand of NZ_JBLIXL010000004.1, from coordinate 77,305 downwards.
CAGCGTTAAAGACATGGTATTTACCTTTTTGTTGTTATTATTTTCGAGTATTTATTAGCGTTTTATGTTGAGTTAAAACGTGTGAACAAATACAAGGTTATTTCCTAGTAGGCTACAAGTTCTGTGCCAAAAAAATATAATAAAAAAATTAGACTTTTATCTTTTTGATAAAAAAGAGTTTTATTTCGTTTTCTTTGATGTTTTCAGAAAGTTTTAGGTTTTTTTAGGGCTGTTCACGAGTGTTCAAAGTGTTTACAGTAGAACGATTAGGATGAACACTTTTAAGGCTGTTTGGGCACTGTTTTGTATTTTTACCTGTCTTACGTAATGCGTTTTATAGATGTATAACATACCGCTTAGCGATGTTGGATTTGGCAATGGGAAATAAAGAGAAAAGCAATAAAAATCAAAACCTTGGTACATCAAAGTCGCAAGAATCTAATGCTAAAAATGGTCGGTCCAAAGATCATAAAGAGCTGATCCAGGCGTCTTGGTATCGCTGTGAACAATTTGGTTTGGATCACAGTAGCCCGCCTGATTTTTCGACGCTCCCAAAAGGTATTTTGAATGATTTAGTGGATCAACATCGTAGTTTATTAGATACCACTGAGAATGAAGTTCTGCCTTATTATGAGAATATTTTAAGCAATTCCTCTTGCATGATTGTGCTCGCGGATCGGCAAGGCCATGTATTAAATACATGGGGTCAACCGCGTTTTGGACGTGCTTCAGCGCATGGTTTGATAAGAGGCAATCAATGGACGGAAATGGGGGTTGGAACAAATGCTATTGGTACCGCATTAACAACAGGAGAAGCCATTCAAGTTGGGCGCGATGAGCACTTTTTACGAGCCAATCGGTTTATGGTTGGTTCTGCATCGCCAATTTATAATACTAAAAACGATTTAGTTGGTGTATTGGATATTTCTTCGGATGCGTATTTGCCTCAGGATCATACCTTTGGAATGGTTAAGCTAATGTCTTTAAGTGTTGAGAATCGTTTGATTTTTTCGGCTTTTCAACAGGACCACTTTATTCTGAGTTTTAATACAAATGTGGTGAGCTTAGACAGCCATTGGTCTGGTATTTTGGTGTTGGATGAAAACGGGATTATTGTCTCTGCTAATCGACGAGCGGAAGTGGTTTTAGCGCGTGATTTAGCCTTGTTAAACATCAATCAAATTTTTGATTGTGAAATGCGAGATATTAAGCATCACCCATTTAATTTGCCTATGAAACTATTGGTAATGAGGCGCTATCAATTTTACGTAAAAGTGATTCCTCCAACGCAACATATTATGCGTGTTCCAGACTTTCGTAAAAGTGTCGATTATATTGCTCCGTTACACTTACATTCAATGAGCAAAAAGAATGATGAGTTGGTTGAACATAAAAAAACCACTCAGTCTGAGAGCGCCAATCAGACAGCGAAAAAAATGATACCAGATAATGTGATTGCGCTGGATGAATTGCAGCATGGAGACGAACGTGTTGAGCGTTTGGTCAAACAAGCCCATAAAATTATGGAAAAAGACATTCCAATCTTAATTTATGGTGAAACGGGAGCCGGTAAAGAAATTTTCGTAAGGAGTTTGCACTACCATAGCTCTCGTGCTGCTGAGATGCTGGTAGCGGTTAATTGTGCTGCGATTCCTTCAGAACTGGTTGAGTCAGAACTGTTTGGCTATGAAAAAGGGGCGTTTACTGGAGCCCAAACAAAAGGCTCTATTGGTCTGATTCGGAGAGCGCACCGAGGGACTTTATTTCTCGATGAAATAGGTGAAATGCCAATGCCGGTGCAATCTCGGTTGCTGCGTGTGTTGCAGGAACGGGTAGTAACGCCTTTAGGGTCAACAGAGGTGTATCCTGTTGATGTTAAGTTGATTTCTGCAACGAATAGAGTGCTAAAAAAGGAAGTGACGGAAGGGCGCTTTAGACAAGATCTGTATTATCGTATTGCAGGTTTGAACATTGCTTTGCCATCTTTGAGAGAACGAAAAGACAAAGCGAAATTGATTCAGTATTTACATAACCGTTTGCGTAAAGAAGAGGCTGGTCCTGAACTCTCGCAAGAGATGCTAAATTTATTAGTAAGGCACCCATGGCCGGGGAACATGCGTCAATTGGCTCATGTATTAAAAGTGGGTTTGGCCATGGCAGATGAAGCCGTATTAGAAGATTGGCACTTACCCGATGACTTTTTTGATGAGTTGGATGGTTATGCAGAATCGGATGACATTCAAATGAGTCACAGAGAAGAGCCATTGGAGCGGTTAATTCCACGTCTATTAAGTGAACATAAAGGAAATATTTCACAAACGGCAAAAGTTGCAGGAGTAAGTCGCAATACTGTTTATAAATACGCTAGTATGAGTGCAGATAAATAGAATTTATTGCGTTTTAATATTGTGAACAATAGGATCAGATTATGAGCTATAAATATTTATTAAGTATCATGTTTGCTGTTTTACTTTCTGCGTGCGGCAGCCATGCTGTAAATGATAGACATTCATTACATGATGAACCGCCTTTGAAACAAGGTTATATTAGTTTGCCTGTTTTTGAAGCGTGGTATGAAGACGATGTTGTTTTTTATGTGACAACGGATGTATCTAATCGAAAAATGGCGAGAGACATGAAGGCAAATTACGCCCCTCGTCTAAGAGACGCCATTCCAAAATACCCAAAACCACCTGGCGTTAAAACAGCATTAGAGCGAGTCTATGGGGTTGCAAATGGGCCTCAGCAAAGAAAGATTTTTCCTTCTGTACCTTGGCCGATAGGCCCAGAAAGCCGAGACAAGCAGTACTCACCACTTTGGTTGATGTATAACGTGGTATGGGTTGATCCAAGTAAGGCTTATATTTTGAAATCGGAAGGCGCTATTTTTGATGCTGAAGAGAAGGGATTAGTCACCATAGAGCGCACCAATATTGTGGTTAATTGTCCTGTGGTTTATCCGTCAGCATAGAGGCTCTTGTTTTGTGCTAGACGTTACTGCTCTATGATAAAAAAGCCCCCATTCATTGAATAGCTCAACTATTGTGGGGCGGTTCATAGTGGCGGTTCTTAAATGAAGGAAATAAACATGGTGTTGAAATCTGAGGTAGAGAATCCGCTTATTGAGCCAATCCCTTTTCATGTTGAGCGTTTAAAAACGTCTTTTTCTGAAGGTACAACACGAGATATTCACTGGAGGATAAGTCAGTTAGTTCAACTCAAAAAAATGTTGCAAGAGAAAGAGTCAAAGTTTCTTGAGGCCCTATCATTGGATTTACATAAAGGTGAGCAAGAAGCATGGGTTGCCGAAATTGGTTTTGTGATTAGCGATATTAATCATACAGTAAAACACCTAGTTAAATGGTGTCGGCCACGTTATGTTACAACGCCTCTTTTTGCTCAACCTGGAAAAAGTTATAGCCTGCCGGAACCTTTAGGCACAGTAATGATTATTGGTGCTTGGAATTATCCTTTTCAGTTAGTGTTAGCACCATTGGTCGCAGCCATAGCCGCTGGTAATTGTGTCGTGATAAAACCATCAGAGGTGGCAGAGCACAGTGCAAGACTGTTAGCCGAACTGATTCCCTTATATTTGGATACCGATTGTTACCATGTTGTGTTGGGTGCTGTTGAGGAAACACAGGTATTACTGCAACAAAATGTCGACCATATTTTTTATACAGGTGGTGAAGCGGTTGCGAAGATAATATTGAAAGCGGCAGCCGATTATTTGATCCCTGTTACTTTGGAGTTAGGGGGAAAAAGTCCATGTATTGTGGACACAGATACCAATTTAGACGTGACATCATCCAGAATTGTATGGAGTAAATGGATGAACGCAGGGCAAACGTGTGTGGCTCCTGACTATCTTCTTGTGGAAGAACGTTTTGTTGGATCGTTAATTGAGACACTTATAGCAAAAATTGAACGCTTCTATGGTGCTAATCCAATGGAGAGTCAAGACTATGGACGTATCATTAATCTTAGGCACTTTGATCGATTGGCTCGATATCTAGAGGGACAAAATGTGGTGTATGGAGGCCATGTTAATAGGGAGAAAAAGTATTTATCACCTACAATCATATTGGCACCAGACGATCAGTCATTAGTGATGCAAGAAGAGGTTTTTGGGCCAATACTGGTTGTCTTGCCAATCAAAAATAAGGTTGATGCAATTAGAGTAATTAACAGCAAGCCAAAGCCTTTAGCGCTGTATCTCTATACGAATGATAAATCCTTTGAACAGCATGTATTGCAACGTACCAGTTCAGGAAATGTGGGAGTAAACGATGGCATGATGTTTATGGCGAACGCGAACCTTCCTTTTGGCGGTGTAGGGGAAAGTGGCATGGGCAGTTATCATGGGAAAACAGGTTTTGATACGTTCAGCCATTTGAAAACGGTTATGAAGCGCAGCTTTCTGCTTGATGTTGCATTACGTTACCCTCCCTTTAATCGCTTTAAACTGAATGTGCTTAAAAAACTGTTGTAATGCTTATACAGAAAACTAAGTAAATTCAAAGCAAGCGATTAACAATAAGTATTGGATAGTAGAATGCCGACAGAATTTACCCATTCGTTAATGGGGTGCATTGAATGAAGCAGTCTTTGATTCATGTGGCCATTGTGGTTGATGACTACGATGATGCATTGGCATTTTATCTCGATAAATTGAAATTTGAGCTGATAGAAGATACCTACCAACCGGAGCAAGATAAGCGGTGGGTGGTCATTGCTCCTCCAGGGTCGCAAGGCATGACGTTATTGCTTGCAAAAGCGTCCAAACCAGAGCAACAGAATTTCATTGGTAATCAGGCTGGCGGTCGGGTGTTCTTGTTTTTAAGTACGGACGATTTTTGGCGAGACTATAAGAGAATGATGGCAGAAGGCATTACTTTTGTAAGAGGACCACAAGAGCAGGATTATGGAACCGTGGCAGTTTTTGAAGACTTATATGGCAACTTATGGGACTTATTGGAATTGAATCCCGATCACCCTATGGCAAATCGAAGAATGTAGCTATTGATTCAAGAGTAACGAATCTTTAAGAGATGTTATCAACGACAGTATTCATTTGAAAGAACTACGCATTCCCTCTAGAGAGTGGGCACAAATGGTGATCTAAGATGTATTTATTCGCTTTGCTACAAAGGAATGCGTGCTGCTTGTAGAGTACTTTTTTGCATTTGAGTCAACAGTGTTTATAACATGAAAATATTCTTTCAGGTGCTTGGATTGTCACGCTTTACGGCTGTTCAGTAACGCCTACAACCTCAATGGTACCTAGCCCTGCTACAAAAAAGCGAAGTTGCTTTTGAGTACGAAGGCAGTGTGGAATTGCCTGTTCATTTTGTCAGCCAGTTTGTCAAAGTGGAAGATACAGCACGATTAAATGAATCACTTGGTGAGCCTAGCAAAGGCAAGTTATATCAAGGGCAGACGTGCCAGAGTAAAAAGGTACTCAAGTAGTGCTTCATCGAGCGTGGAACGGCACAAACTCTTATAGCAAAATGGGCGAGTGGTGGGTGTTTGATCAACCAACAGGGAAGGTCGCTTACTATCGAAGATTATGAAATATGTTGCCAATGGTCGTCATTGGATAAACTAGTCAGCTGTACCTTGGAAGAAAAAACAACGGTTATCGTGGTGAATGCTCAAAGTGCCATGTGTTCAGAATACCTTACGTATTCAACTCCTAAAACTCAACAAATGCATATCAGTGAGTCCTCTGCTTCTTTAAGAAAATGCTACGTATTAGATGATGAGTTCAGTTGGAAATAATACGATAACGTTATCTATTGTCTTGTACTATTTAGACATATTACGGTGTAAAAAAAGAGCCTAGCTGAAATGCTCCCACGGTCTGAGATTCTGGATACACACTTGCTTTCCTATTTAGTACTTTACGAAAGCAGTCTTTTTCATTATCTGAAATAATGGCGTAATGTCGTTATTGTCAAGTTCGTGAACATGAGTAAGAGACCTTTTCTCTGCTGCTCTGTAATTGAGTAAATCTTGATAGTCAAACCCGTTAAACTCTGCTAATTTGAGGTGAAAAAAATACGTGTCTAACTTCTAATAGTGGATCACTAAACAAAAATTCCGTAGAACTCTTTTCTGTTAGTAACTAAGGAAAGGAGTCATTTATATTTAGTGAGCTTTGAATGGATTAATCCCTTGCCGTTTGTCTCATCTGCTCGATTCTAAACATATTGGCTTGGAAATGTGATTCTTTTATAATAGAAGAGGGTTTGTGGTTTAATTAGCCAGAAAGACTGTGTCCATAATTTTTAATATCCGCCCCTGATGATTTAGGAGCAATATATAAATGTAGGTATATATTCAGGCATTTCAAGAGCATAGAAAATCTGGTAAACACTGAAAAGCTTTGTTGTGTGTAAGAAACGTTCAGATGAATTCTGATTTTAACGATACGGAGCTTTTGACAACTCTTACAAGAAATGACTTTTGCTCTGAAAATGCTGAAGACTACCTTTGTTAAATTGAGACGTCGTAGTGCCTGTAATAGGCCATACTGATCGTGTTTATGCTTTTGAAAGTGTCGTTAATGCAATTGCAATGGTGATGTTTATTGCTACGGGCTGCACAGTGTTTGCTAGTCTCTAAGCTGACCATTATGTAAAGCAATCCTCAGTAATGAGAGGGAGGTTTGTAAATTCGAATATTGTTTGTATTCCTGACAATGATGCAGGTCAGACAATTAATAAGGGACTAAATGAGGCAATAAAAGCCATCGAAAGTATTAGTTCTCCATGTACGATTAAAGTGCTACGTTTCTTTAAAGACCTTGTTTATCAAGGTTGTTCTGATGTGTGGGATTACTTTAATCATTATTCGTTAAATGCAGTGTCAAAACTGTTCACAAAATAAAATAGTAACAAGGAAATGAGGAAATCTACTAATGAAACTATCTAATATTTTTGCGAAAACAATACTTATTGCTGGTATCGCTGCTTCACTTGTTGGTTGCTCTGCAATCAATACTTCCTTAAATAAGCAAGACCTTACTGTTGATAGCCGCCTTAGTCAGTCTATTGTGCTTGAGCCTCTAGCACCGTCTAAAAGAGTTGTTTATGCACGTATTCGTGATGTGTCTGGAAACAATATGCGGGTGGAAATGCAAAAGATTGTTAATCAGCAACTTCAAAGCGAAGGATTCATAGTTACAAATGACCCTGAGACGGCAAATTTGATGCTTAATGCCACAATCATTTCAGCAGGGAAAACAACCGCTGATGAGGCGAACTCTTTGCTTTCGTCTGGCTATAAAGGAGGCTTCGAAGGTGCAGCAGTCGGTGCGGGTATTACTTCAGCCACTGGCGGATCTGGTTCTGATGCAGCTAAAGCGGGTCTTCTGCTCGCAGCAGCAGGCTTCCTTGCCGATAGTTTGATTGAAGATACTTACTACACATTCGTAATGGACGTTGAAATGCGTGAGCGTGCATTGTCTGGAGACACAGTGAGTAATAGTACGCGTAATGTGAATGTCGGTGGCGGTGCTTACGGCAATAATGCCAACGTGTCGATTAATAATAGTTCTGTAGTTCGTGGTGATGGCTACAACTGGATTATTTACAAAACACGTATCGTAACAACGGCAAATAAAATAAACTTAGACATTCAAGAGGCGTTGCCAGCTGTGCAGCAGCGTACAGCACTGTCAGTCTCTGAGTTGATGTTGTAATTTTTTGATTGAGCATGCTAATAAAGCGCCTCTCTTTTGTGAGGCGCTTTATTAGTTACTTGCTGCTAAACGTTAGCCTGTGCGCTAGAAGTAGCGTAAAACTGAAAAGAATGAAATACCCGATCAGTATGTCTCAATTATTTCCTTCGTTTTGTGAAATTTGGTACTCCAAATAGAGTCCACAACTCCATGGTATACACCCCAAAATAAAAATCACACCTCCACCGAGGGATGAATGGTTTTCGGTGTTTGTGATGATTCTAGACTAAGTAAAATACTCAAAGTAAGGAGTCTCTAGTACAGAGCATCCTATACATTTTGTTTATTTATTGTTGATGTATGTGGTTTCGATTGAGTAGAAAATCTCTATAGGCTTTGCCACTGCGTTTTATGGTTCTCTTTTGAGTTTGGTAGTCAATATACACCAAACCAAAGCGCTTGCTGTAACCCTCCGCCCATTCAAAGTTATCCATGAGACTCCATGCAAAGTAGCCTCTGATGTCTACGCCTGCATCGATAGCATTGTTAACGGCATTAATATGGTCATGTAAATAGCGTATTCGTTGTTCGTCATCCACGACCCCATTTATCAAAGTATCCGCACAAGCAACCCCATTTTCAGTGATGTAAAGGGGTGGAAGATCATATTGCTTATTAAGATTAACTAACAGTTCTTCAAAGGCGTGTGGTGCTATCTCCCAACCAATGTCGGTATATTCAACCTCTTGGGTGTTTTTTACATTGCTAAACAGATTGCTTGTGTGAAACTTGTTATGGTTGCAGGTGTAATAGTTGAGACCGAGAAAGTCGATCGGTTGTGAAATGATTTCCATATCACCTTCAAGAATCATGGCTGGCACATACTCTGGTGCAACAGTGTTGAGAATTTGTGGGTATTGACCTTTCATAAGAGGTTCAATAAAAAATTGATTATCGAGTGTCTCTCTCATTAATTCAGCGAAAAGGTCTTCCGCTTTTGCGCTGGCAGCGTAGGATTTATTCATATTTAATACAATGCCGATCTGTGCGTTAGGCACATTTTGGCGAAGTATTGGTAATGCTAACCCATGAGCCAATAATATGTGATGAGCCGCTTGCCGGCCGTATTTGGGCTCAGTTAATCCTGGGGCATGAATGCCCAATTCGTATCCTAGAATCGCTGCGCAAAAAGGTTCATTAAAGGTTGCCCATGAATCAACATATTCGGCTAATTCTGTGGTGATTAAGTGGGTGTAATCGCGGAACTTGTAACTGGTTTCTCTATTTAACCAGCCGCCTTTATCTTCTAAGTGTTGAGGTAAATCCCAGTGGTAGAGAGTAACAAAGGTTTTTATATTTGCGTTTCTTAAGGCCGTAAGGATTTGTTCATAAAAGCGTACTCCTAATGGATTAAGAGTGCCATCTTGTTGAATTACCCGTGGCCATGAAATAGACAAGCGATAAGCATCCACGCCAAGGGATTGAATGAGTTGAATGTCTTCTTGCCAGAGGTTGTAATGGTCACATGCTATGCTGCCGTCATCGTTGTTTTTGACCTTGTTTGGTTGCTGACAAAAACGATCCCAAATGGATTCCAGTCGACCGTCGATGTTATTTGCGCCCTCAATCTGGAAGGCTGCGGTGGCAACACCATAGATGAAAGAGGGTGTGAGCATGTGTGAATCTTGAGGTAATTTAATGGACACAACTGAATCCTTTAAGATAGAAAATGAAGTTGCTACCTAGAGTAGAAGAGGTTGTAAAAAAGAGTCAATACAGGGAATTATTAAGTAGGGCAATTAAGAGAATTAAGTGAATTTTAAGTATTTATTTGAGTGAATCTCATTGGAATTAACCATTTTCCCGATGAAGTATAGCGATTGAAGCGTTCTAAGAGTTCGTTAGGGAGGGTGTTTTTTTCAACGGTTTTGAACCCGTTAGCACCATAAAAGGCTTCGAGATGAGAAAAGGCAAAACAGTAGGTTGGCTTACTAGTAAGGGCGGACTGAGTTCTTTTGAGTAGTAGGCTTCCTAAACCCAGATTCCGATAAGATGGCTCTGTGACCATGGCGGTAAGCAGTTGGTAACCCGTAAATTGCTTAAGACGATATACCGATACAATCTGAGTGCTTTTTAGTAGCCAAATCGGATCGGCCTTGTTGGGTTTACCTGCTGGGTAATGGGCTTGGTAAAACTTTTTAGTCAGAGGGTAGAGCAATCGAGAAGATTGCTCTACCCTATAGCTCGATGGCTCTATTCCGTTGACTCGGTTTGTCATATCAAAGACTATGCACCAATAATACTTTCGGCTTCCAGAAGAACGTCTTCAATAGAAACAAAACTGTGTCGCTTAGTAATCAGTGTTTTACCTAAGGCAATGGCATTGGCTTCGGCAACGGCTCTTGCATTGGTTTCTTCAATGCTTTCTAAATCACTCACATGGGCTAAACCTATGGTACGTCGAATGAGCTCACAACCGGCATAACCGATGGAGTCTAAAAAGACAGAGCGTAAATAGCGGGCTTGATAAGTGGCGTTTTGCAGTGCCAAATCTTGAGTATGCTTGTCCATAAGCTCGGTGAGTTCTTTTGCAAACACACTCCAAGTGTCTCTAATGATGTCTTTTAATGTATGCAGGTGACGCTCTTTTTGCTTGCCGTCCCATTTAGCCGCACTGCCACAGTAATTGAGAAGGTAATTCCCAATAGGTGAACCGACATCAAACCCCATTGGGCCATAAAATCCAAACTCGGCATCGATGACTTTCATTGTTTTATGGTCCACAAATAAGCTGCCGCTATGGATGTCTCCGTGTAATAGCGCTTGGGCGTTGTTTAAAAATTTGGCTTTAAGTTCGGCAACTTCCGCTAACAGTTTATCGTTGGTTCGTAGCTCAAGAGACAGTGTTTCTGATGTCGGGAAAATGTTATTGCGCTCATTTTCACGATAGGGATCGGTGAAAAAAAGGTCTTCAGTAATTTTGCACAGATCCGGATTGATAAAGCGGGATACTTGCGCTTTTTTCTCTTCCGCAGAAAGATAAAAGTCACTTGTATAAAATAAGGTGTGAGCCAAATGTTTACCGAGTTGTTTTCCGACGTGGGGGAAGTTCTTCCCTGAGACCAATTCACTGCGCATGATCTCAAATGCTTTGAGATCTTCCATCACAATGGTGGCAAGTGTCGCATCATAGTGGAGGACGTTGACAGTGTGTTCTTCGCTTATTTTGTAGTGTTCCAATAAGACTTCGGCTTCAATGCGAGCTCTATCCAGAGTAAGAGGCCAGCTTTCTCCGACACAACGGGCATAAGGAAGCGCTTGTTTTACAATTAAACTGTTCTCATTGGCGTCGCTCACACGAAAGACCAAATTAAGATTGCCATCGCCCATTTCTACGCAGGTGAGGTCTTTGCTTTTTTTAAAGTAACCCAGTTTTTGTACGTATTTAATTACGTCTTTTTCGGAAAACGTTTTATAAGCTGTCATAAGGCCTCTATTTGGTTGTAATGGGTCGGTAGGACTAGCATAATTTCGTATATTGTAACCTTATTTGGAATTTTTCTGCATGAACGATTTACATGCCCTTAGTGTTTGTCTCAAGAACAATGACTTATCCATATTAGATCAAACGCAATTGCCGAATAAACAAGAATGGCTTGTCTGTGATTCCATTGACTCTATGGTATTGATGATACAAAAATTACAAATACGAGGCGCACCCGCCATTGGCATCGCCGCGTGTTTATTATTGGCTACTAGAGCAGAAAAAGGCGTTACTAGAGAGAGATTTATAGCAGAAGCAAGCCTATTGAGAGCGGCTCGCCCAACCGCCGTTAACCTAATGAATAACATTGATAGCCTTTTAGAGGCATCAGAGAAAGAGTATCCCGTATCGGTTGTCAAAGAAGCGGAGCGTTTGTTTTTCGAAGACATTGAGTTATGTGATAAATTGGCTGAGTTAGGTAACAGTTTGATACAGCCGCACAATAAAGTATTAACCCATTGTAATACGGGCGGTTTGGCAACGGTCGGCGTTGGGACTGCCATAGGGGCGATTCGTAAAGCACATGAATCTGGTAAACAAATACAAGTTTGGGTCGACGAAACTCGACCACTGTTGCAAGGCGGTCGATTAACCGCATGGGAAATGGGAGAACTGGGCGTTCCCTATCAGCTTATTTGTGATTCTATGGCGGGTATGCTGATGGCAAGAGGTGAGGTGGATTGCGTTTTTGTCGGTGCGGATCGAATTGCTGCGAATGGTGATTTTGCAAATAAAATTGGGACTTACAGTTTAGCGGTATTGACCCATTACCATAAAGTGCCCTTTTATGTGGTTGCGCCGAGCACGACGGTCGATCTAACCTGTAAGAGCGGTGCTGACATTCCCATTGAAGAGCGTGATTCGTTTGAAGTGAAAGGTGTTAAAGGTGGATTTGGAGCGTGCGTTTGGGCGCCAGAAGATGCTTTCGTCTATAACCCTGCGTTTGATGTGACACCTGCGAATTTAGTCACTGCATGGGTGTTGGATACTGGCATTTACAGCCCTGAAGACATTCAGATAGGAAAATTATTAGGTTAACGCTTTAATTGATCTGTTTGTGCACAAAGAGATCAATTAGGCGATGTATTTTACAGTTTTGCTTACCGTTTAATTGAGTGAGTTAGTCTAGTAGCGGAAACTGTTCTGCTATTGGGTTGCCTGTGAAGTGTGCAACCCAACCTTCTTGATTGTTGAATAAACGAATAGCCGTAAACTCTGGTTGAGAACCCATATCAAACCAATGGGTTGTGTTTGCAGGAACACGGATTAAGTCTTCTTTCTCACACAATACCTGATAGACATGTTCATCAATATGCAGACAAAAAAGCCCTTTTCCATTCACAAAAAAACGTACTTCGTCTTCCGAGTGGGTGTGCTCGCTTAAGAACTTTTCTCTAAAGGCAGCTTTTTCTGGGTGGGTTGGGTGCATACTGACCACATCGACGGTTTGATAACCTTCACTTTTAATTAAAGTTTGAATGTCATCGGAATAGGCTTCTAAAATTTGCTCATTGGTTGTGTTTGAATCAATCGGAAAGCTGGCATTCCAACGAGCAAAGCGAATGTCCACCTCAGAAAGTGTGGCAATGATTTCTTCTGAATTCTTGGTGTTCAATATACAGTGTTCGGGTTTGTCTTGATGGTATTTGGTTAACTGACTCATGGTATGCGTCCTTTATAGTAGTGTTCATGAATTACTGACAAATCGAATATATTATGGCGAATTGAGGATGATGTTCTTAAATGAATCCGTGTGTGGATGTTGGCTTACATCTTGATTTTCTCTAATCAATTGGTAGGTTTGCATTCCCGCGTCTGAGGCGGCATCCAATTCAGCGACAACATCCGACAGAAAGAGAACTTCCGAAGGCGAATAAGGTAATTCTGTAATAATGGCTTGATAAGATTCACGGTTTTGCTTTAAGCCTACCTTAGTGTCGAAATAGCCAGTAAATAACGGTGTCATATCACCAAAATCAGAATAGCCAAAAATGAGCTTTTGCGCTGCAACAGAGCCAGAGCTATAAACGTAAAGTTCGAACTTTTCTTGATGCCATTGTGTCAGTTGCGCAAACGCATCTTGATAAACATGGCCAGTAAACGCATTCGTTTCATAACCGCGTTTCCATATCATTCCTTGTAGTGCTTTTAAGGAGGTGATCTTTTGATCTGTATCTATCCAATGTTCAAGTGTACGAATAACGGTTTCAAGTGTTGCATTACTTTGGCCTAGTAGATGTTTTATCGCAGTAATCTGTTCTGCAACGGGTTCGTCTTGGTGGTGCTCTTGAATAAAGCTCGCCATGTGTTTGCGTGCAAAGGGAAAAAGCACGTCGTGAACAAAGCTGATTTTGCTGGTGGTGCCTTCTATGTCGGTTAAAATGGCTTTGATCATGAGAGGTTTCCTTGTTTTAGAGTATCGCAGAGCAAAGGCAGCAGTTGAATGCGTTTTAGTTCGCATTCGATTAAAAACTCCCACCCTTCTAAGTGACGTTTTGCTTCTTCTATTGAATTGCCCCACGCATACATACCATGACCTCTGACTAAAAAGGCATAAGGTAGAGGGTTATCCGGCCAGAGAGTACGAACTTCTTCTGCTAAAAGATGCATATCTTGGCTGTTGTTTACGATCGGAAGTCGGACTGTCTCTTCGTGGGATAGATTACCAGAGATGGCTTTCTGCATTTCGTAACCTTGAAAGTAATAATAAGGGGCATCTATCAATCGGCTGAACACCGTTGTTTGTACTGAGTGAGTATGAAACACCGCTTGTGCTTTGTCATCAATATCGTAAATCTGAGTATGCAAGAGCGTCTCAGCGGAAGGTTTGCCTGTGCAGGCAAGATTACGACCATTCCATGAAATAGTTAGAAGATCTTCAGGTTGTAAGCTACCTTTGTGTTTTCCTGATGCTGTGACCAAGCAAGACTTTTTGCCAAGGCGTGCTGAAAAATTTCCACCTGTTGCTGGAACCCAGTGTCTTTCACTGATCCATTTTCCTGCGGCAATGATGTCTTGAGACAATTGAAATGTTGTTTTATTCGACTTTATGGTCATTAAGGATGTACCTAAAATAAATTTGTGAACATATTATCATTGGATGAAAATGCTCGCAGTGATAATTATTGAATAATATAAGCGAGGATAGAGGGGATTTGGTAGGATGGATTATTCATTTCCAATAGGTGAACGAAACGTCGTGTTTATATTCAAACATTCGATAAATGTATTTTGTGTTACATTGATGTGCCTATTGAGTGGGCTTTCTAGTGCGGATATTGGTGTAATTCCAAAAGAAAAGGAAACGTTTGATTCGTATATTTCACGCGTGCAGCTTTTTTTGGAAAGCAATAAACGAATTATCAATGGGGATAACAAGCAAGCAGAAATAGCGGCCGTTATGCCTTATGAATATCTTCCTTCAAACAACTGCAAAGGTCGCTCTGTTGGTTTGTTACTTTCTCATGGCTTATCTGACTCTCCTTATGGTCTGCGCGCATTGTCTCGAGAATTAAGTCAGGCGTGTGTGCATGTACGGGTTGTTTTATTACCCGGACATGGCAGCGCAGCAGAAGATTTGATTGAGGTCCGACGTCAAGACTGGCAACAAACTTTCAATAGAAGTGCCATGGCTCTTAAAAACGATGTTGAGTTTCTGTATGTAGGAGGTTTTTCAACGGGCGGTGCACTGGCATTGCAATTTACCCAAGAGCATTCGACTGTGGTTGAAGGTGTAGTGCTTTTTTCTCCGTTACTCAAAATCAATAGCTCTATTGATTGGCTCTCGCCTATTTTAGAGCCTGTCGTCACTTGGTTAGATCACGAAGAAAGCGACGACTATGCGAAGTATGGCTCTATTCCCGTGTCTGCCATAACTCAAGCCTATAAAACAGCCAAAGAAATACGCCGCAGCCTAGTCGAAAAGCCTCTTACCAATGTTCCCGTGTTTATTGCCTTAGCTGAAGAAGATGCAACTGTTGATAGTTCAGTAACACGGAATGTGTTTGACCAGTTCCTGACGCATCCGAGAGGACAAATGGTAATGTATTCCAGTCAGTCTGAAGATCGTTATGAGGGCCGCATGCGTGTAATAAATGCTTATTTACCAGAACAACGTATCACAGGGTTGTCGCATACTTCTATCCATGGTAGTCCAAACGATGCTCATTATGGTAAGAAAGGGGATTATCGCATTTGTGATTTTATTTCTGATGAGCACGATTTTACCCGTTGTAAGACAGAAAATTCTATTTGGTTTGGTGAAAAGGGAGAGCGCTTGAGTTCTAAAAGCTCCTACGGCGCTCGAATTACATGGAATCCGTATTTTGATGAATTGATAAAAGACGTTGTACAATTTATACAGCCTAATTCTTAATTGTTGTCTCTTTTACAGACAGCAAAGCATAGCAGGAGCGCAGTTATGCGAGATTTATTGTTATTACTGAGTGACAGTCAGTTTCATTCAGGTGAGGAGTTGGGGCAAAAGCTGGGAGTAACTCGAGCGGCCATTTGGAAGAAATTGAAAAAATTAGAAGCAATCGGCGTTGCTATTCATTCCGTGAAAGGTAAGGGGTATCGACTGCCGACAGAGCTAGAATTATTAAGTTCGGAAAAAATTGCTCGAAGCCTTGCAATTGAAACCGATCAAGTGAAGGTCTGTTTCGAGGTTGATTCAACTAATTCAGAGCTTAAAAGACGCATAGAGCAAGGTTGTACACTGCCATTGATTGTTACCGCTGAAAAGCAAACGGATGGCAAAGGTCGTAGAGGCCGTCAATGGGAAGGTGGTGTTGCGCAAAATATTATGTTGTCGTTTGGTTGGCGGTTTGAGTCAGGCACTGGTGCGATAGAAGGATTAAGTCTTGCAGTAGGTGTCGCTGTCATGCGGGTGTTAAAGCGATTAGGTGTGCAAGATATTGGATTAAAATGGCCAAATGATGTTCATATTAATGGTCAAAAAATTTGTGGTATTCTTTTAGAAATGATTGCAAGCAGTGATGTCTGTCAGGTGATTATCGGCATCGGTCTGAATATTAAGATGGTGCCTCAAGATATGAAAGAGGTTACCCAGCCATGGACAGATCTTCATGCCTTACTTGACGCAACACCCAGCAGGAATGAAGTAGTCACCTTATTAAGTCAAGAGCTGACTAAGGTTTGTCAGATGTTCGACCAAGGCTTAGGGATGGCAAGTTTGCTTGATGAATGGGTAAAATACGATATTTTAATCGGTTCTGAAGTCATGATTCAAACAGGAAATAGGCAAGAGTTCGGTATGGTTAAGGGAATAAGCGAAACGGGTGCACTGATTTTTGATGATGGAAAAACTACTCGTCACTTATATGGAGGTGAAGTGAGTGTCCGTAAGCAAGAGCACTAACAGCAAACCCTATATTCTTGTAGTAGATGCGGGTAACACTTCGATAAAATGGTCTGTGTTCTTAGGTGACGATATTGTTTGGCGTGGACGAGATAAAGATATTGATACTCAGTGTTTCGATATTAAGTCTGTATACTTTGCAAGTGTAAGAGGGCGTGAAGCGAACCAGATTTTACTAGACAGCATACAAGACCGTTATAAAAAGGCTGTCTGTACCCTATTAGATGTTAGGTCTCATGCCTGTAATGTTATAAATGCTTACGATGAACCTTATCGTTTAGGAATAGACAGGTGGTTGGGGGTTTTGTATGCGTATCATCGGTATCAATCCAATGTTGTTATCATTGATGCTGGAACAGCCGTTAAAATTGATGTGATAGATAAAAATGGCAAGCACTTGGGTGGCTACATAGCCCCTGGTGGCCGTCTGATGGAGCAGGCTTTAACCTCTAATACTGGAAGGATTAGGTTTTCAGAAGACGATATGGAAGATATTGATGGACTGCCCAAAAATACAGGGCAAGCAGTAAGGCTAGGGTGTCGAGAAATGATGTTTGGTTTTGTTGAGAGAGTTTTGCGTGATTACCCTAACTCGGTGTTCTTATTTACAGGGGGGGATGGTGAGTATTTGATGAAGCAATTAGATGTAGATGGTTTTTTTGACCCAGATATTGTGTTGAAAGGAGCGAAACTTCTTGGTGATGAACGAGTGATAATGTAATGAAGTGGATTTTTTTATTGTTTTTGTTGGGCAATGTTGGTTTTTTTGCCTGGCATGAATTAGAACGGGCTAATATAAAGGTGGTTGAGAAAAATGTGTATGCGCCCCCAGTAAGTCAAAAAATTCTCACATTAGAGGAAGCTCCAGAAGAAGGGGTTGTTGATGAGGCAGTGAAGCAAAATGTTCCAGTCAGAAATGACTTAGAGGCACAATTGAAAGCCATTATTGATAATGCAGCGGTGAATAATGAATCAACTACGTTATATTGCCCATTTGTTGAAACGGAAAAAACACAGGACAGGGCTCAGTTATTGCAAAAAATGCAGGAGTCTGGTTGGCGTTATCGTGAAGAAACATTTAAACGAGATACAATGAAATATTGGTTATATATTGCTGCTCCTGCTTCTCGTGCTCAAGCTGCAGCGATTATGAATGAGCTGAAGCAAAAAAATATCGACAGTTTTCGAATTACTCGAGGAGAAATGAAAAATCGAATTTCTTTAGGGCTTTATTCCATTCAAAAAACAGCTAAAGAAGAAGAGTTACGAATAGAATCTTTGGTGAATTACCCGGTAGATATCTTTGAGCACACGAGAGCGGTAACTATCTTCAAAATTCAATTTGTTGATAAAATAACCAATGTTCAGTTGGATGAACTGGTGAATTGGGCAAAAACCACCAAGATGATGATAAATGTAGAAAAAAAACTATGTTAGCTATTGCATTTGGATTCTCTATTCATATAATTGCTCACACCTTTTGGGGTGCTGCATTTTAGTGTAGTAGTGGAGGGGTTCCCGAGTGGCCAAAGGGAGCAGACTGTAAATCTGCCACGAAAGTTTCGGTGGTTCGAATCCACCTCCCTCCACCAATTAATGCGGGTATGGTATAGTGGCTATTACCTCAGCCTTCCAAGCTGAAGAGGCGGGTTCGATTCCCGCTACCCGCTCCAATTGCTCATGTAGCTCAGTTGGTAGAGCACACCCTTGGTAAGGGTGAGGTCGGCAGTTCAAGTCTGCTCATGAGCTCCATGCTCTTCTCCTCATAAGCGCATCAAGAAATGTTGTCTTTTCTGGGTGGTTAAGCTTGATTATTGAAAAGTAAGCGAGTATTATCCTTCGCCCATACGAATGTAGGCCAGTAGTTCAGCTGGTAGAGCGTCGGTCTCCAAAACCGAATGTCGGGGGTTCGAATCCCTCCTGGCCTGCCAGTTTCGTACCTATTTTATAGCTAGGAAAACCTTAAGTATGAGTTCAAATGCTGAAGCTCCAGAATCTCGTGGAGATGTATTTAAGTGGTCTTTAGTGCTGCTTTTAGTGATAGTGGGTGTTGTTGGTAATAACTACTTTTCTGCAGAATCCTTGCTTTATCGATTGATTGCTATATTGGCGTTAGCGGGTGTAGCTGGTTTTGTTGCGCTAAATACCGTTAAAGGGAAAACGTTTTCAGTTCTGGTTCGAGAAGCTAAAACTGAAATTAGACGTGTTGTTTGGCCGACGCGCCAAGAAACAATTCAAACTACTTTGATTGTTTTGGCGGTTGTTATTTTTATGTCTCTTGTATTGTGGGGTATCGATTCCTTTTTGGGGTGGGTTGTCTCTACAGTAATTGGTTAGGAGTTGCTCGTGGCAAAGCGTTGGTATGTTGTACATGCTTACTCAGGTTATGAAAAGCATGTGATGCGCTCTTTAACTGAGCGCATCGAAATCATGGGTATGCAAGAGTATTTTGGTGATATCTTAGTTCCAACCGAAGAAGTGGTTGAGATGCGAGATGGCAAAAAGCGCAAGAGTGAGCGTAAGTTCTATCCTGGTTATGTTTTAGTCCAAATGGATATGAATGATGATTCTTGGCATATGGTTAAAGGTACCGGTCGTGTTTTAGGTTTTATCGGCGGTACGGCAGATAGGCCTTCCCCAATTACAGAGAGAGAAGCTGACGCTATTCTGCAAAGAGTAAGTGATCGAGTAGATAATCCTCGTCCGAAGACGTTATTTGAAGTTGGAGAAGTTGTTCGTGTTAATGAAGGGCCTTTTGCAGACTTTAATGGTGTGGTTGAAGAGGTGGATTACGATAAAAGTCGAATCAAGGTTGCGGTGCTTATTTTTGGGCGCTCTACACCAGTTGATTTGGAATTTAGTCAGGTTGAGAAGGCCTGATTTTATTAACGGGTAGCCGTAAGGCGTAGACCCAATTGGAGTTAGAAAATGGCTAAGAAAGTCCAAGCTTATATTAAGCTACAGGTTAAAGCGGGTCAGGCGAATCCAAGTCCACCAGTTGGTCCAGCATTGGGGCAGCATGGTGTTAACATCATGGAGTTTTGTAAGGCGTTCAACGCAAAAACTCAAAATGTTGAAGCGGGTCTTCCTACACCTGTTATTATTACAGTTTATAGTGATCGTAGTTTTACGTTTGAAACTAAGTCTACTCCTGCCGCCGTGTTGCTTAAAAAGGCTGCCGGTTTGAAGAGTGGTTCTCCTCGTCCAAACACTCAAAAAGTTGGTACGGTTACTCGTGCTCAGCTTGAAGAAATCGCTACTGCCAAAGCCGCTGACTTAACGGCTGCTGATATGGATGCTGCTGTACGTACCATCGCTGGTAGCGCACGAGCAATGGGTCTTGATGTTGAGGGTGTGAACTAATGGCTAAGTTAACTAAACGTGCTCGTTTGATCGCTGAGAAAGTAGAGTCAACTAAACAGTATTCGATGGAAGAGGCGGTTGCTCTTTTATCTGAACTTTCTACTGTTAAGTTCAAAGAATCAATTGATGTATCAGTAAACTTGGGTGTTGATCCACGTAAATCTGATCAAGTTGTTCGTGGTTCTACGGTATTGCCACATGGTACTGGTAAAGATGTTCGTGTTGCTGTATTTGCGCAAGGTGCAAATGCTGAAGCGGCAACGGCCGCTGGTGCTGATGTTGTAGGTTTTGATGATTTGGCTGCTCAAGTTAAAGCCGGTAATCTGGATTTTGATGTGGTAATCGCATCTCCTGATGCTATGCGAATTGTTGGTCAGTTGGGTCAAATTTTAGGCCCTCGTGGTCTTATGCCTAACCCTAAAGTTGGTACTGTAACTCCTGATGTTGCTACAGCAGTTAAAAATGCTAAAGCAGGTCAGGCGCGCTACCGTACTGACAAAAATGGTATTATTCATGCTGGAGTTGGCTCTATCGATTTCGCTGCAGCTTCTGTTAAGGGTAATGTTGAAGCGTTGTTGGCTGACTTGCGTCGCGCTAAACCTGCTTCAGCGAAAGGCGTTTACATGAAAAAAGTAACCTTGTCTTCAACAATGGGGCCAGGTATACAAATTGATTTAGGTTCTTTGGAATTCTAAATCAAACTTTGGGGTCTGATTTGCGTTTGAAAAAATGCAATTCAGGTCGTCAAAGACCGTAGGAACCTTTGGGTTTAATAAAACATTTTTCAATGTTTATCCTGCGCAGATGGTGTGGCCCGATTCAGATTAACTGGATCCAACTCACCAGTGAGTTCTTCGAAATTTTTTCGGAGGGTTGGTAACTAGGGGAGCAATCCCTATTAATCCAGGAGAAAACCAGTGGCATTAGGTCTAGAAGACAAAAAAGCCATTGTCGCCGAAGTTAGCGAAGCTGCTAAAGTTGCGTTATCTGCTGTTGTTGCTGATTCTCGCGGTGTTACCGTGGGAAGCATGACGGCTCTACGTAAAGAAGCACGCGAAGCTGGTGTATATGTACGTGTAGTACGTAATACACTGGCTCGCCGCGCGGTTGACGGTACTGACTTCGAATGCTTAAAAGACAGCTTTGTTGGTCCTACTCTTATTGCTTTTTCAAATGAACACCCAGGTGCGGCTGCTCGTTTGTTAAAGAAGTTTGCCAAAGACAATGAGATGTTCGAAGTTAAAGCATTAGCCTTCAACGGTGAGTTGATGGCTGCTGGCGACATTGATCGTTTGGCTACTCTGCCTACGTACGACGAAGCTATTTCGCGCTTGATGAGTGTTATTCAAGGCGCAACTAGTAAGTTTGTTCGTACTCTTGCAGCAGTTCGCGATCTAAAAGAGCAAGAAGCAGCGTAATTATAAAACGTTTCTATCTTGAATTTATTTGTTACATTGCCTGAAGGCAATATTGTTAAAATGCTAGGAATCTGAGTCATGGCTCTAACTAAAGAAGATATCATCAATGCAGTAGCAGAAATGTCTGTGATGGATGTTGTTGAATTAATTTCAGCAATGGAAGAAAAATTTGGCGTATCTGCGGCTGCTGCTACAGTAGCTGGTCCTGCTGAAGCGGGCGCTGCTGTTGAGGAACAAACTGAATTTGACGTTGTTCTTACTGCTGCTGGTGACAAGAAAGTAAATGCAATTAAAGCTGTTCGTGCTGCTACAGGCCTAGGTCTGAAAGAAGCTAAAGGCTTGGTTGATGGCGCTCCAAGTGTTGTTAAAGAAGGCGTTTCTAAAGAAGATGCTGAAGCACTTAAAGCTGCTCTTGAAGAAGCTGGTGCATCTGTCGAAATCAAGTAATGATGCTTGTATTTCCAGATTTCGACCAATAGTCGAAATGGCTGGTGACATATTTGTCACCGGCCTTTTTGGGTTTCTACTGCTCAAATAAATTTACAGAAGAATTTTTAAGTGGGAGATTATGCTCCCATATTTGGTAAGGCCTGATTTGGGCCTTTTGCGTCAATGTGCACAAGCTGGGGAATGCTGATGGCTTACTCATATACTGAGAGAAAACGTATCCGTAAGGATTTCGGTAAACTGCCGCCCGTTTTGGATGTGCCATACTTGCTGGCAATTCAGCTTGAATCCTACCGTAATTTTCTGCAAGAAGGTAAAGATCTTGCGGAGCGAGAGGAATTAGGTCTGCATGGGGCCTTTAAATCTGTCTTCCCAATGGTTAGCTTTTCTGGCAATGCGGCTCTTGAATATGTCGATTATCGTTTAGGCAAACCAGTATTTGATGTTAAAGAGTGTCAGTTGCGTGGTGTAACCTACGCGGCACCTTTACGAGTCCGTGTTCGATTAATTATCTATGATAAAGAATCGTCCAATAAGGCAATCAAAGACATTCGCGAGCAAGAAGTCTATATGGGTGAAATACCACTCATGACAGAAAATGGTACCTTTGTAATTAATGGCACAGAGCGTGTAATTGTTTCTCAACTACATCGTTCGCCAGGCGTGTTCTTCGACCACGATCGTGGTAAGACACACTCATCTGGTAAATTGCTACATTCTGCTCGTGTTATTCCTTATCGTGGTTCTTGGTTGGATTTTGAGTTTGATCCAAAAGATTGTGTTTTTGTTCGTATTGACCGTCGTCGTAAGTTGCCTGTGACTATACTGCTGCGCGCTTTAGGGTTTAGTTCTGAACAAATTTTAGGGCACTTCTTTGAAACAACTTCTTTTTATATAAGTCGTGATGGCTTTGAAATGGAGTTGATTGCAAACCGCTTACGTGGTGAAACAGCTTTGTTTAACATTGCTGATGCGAACGGTGAATTAATTGTTGAAGAAGGTCGTCGTATTACAGCTAAGCATATCCGTTTAATGGAAAAAACGGGCTTAGAGCGTTTATCTGTACCTTTGGAATATATGCTTGGTAAAGTGTCTGCGAAGAATTTGGTTCACCCTTCTACAGGTGAATTGATTGCTGAAGCAAATACCGAGTTGTCGGTTGAGTTGTTGGAAGTTTTGGTCTCTGCTGGTATTACAGAAATTGAAACATTGTTCACAAATGATTTGGATAATGGTCCATTTATTTCTGATACATTGAGAATCGATCCAACAAATAACCAACTAGAGGCACTTGTTGAAATTTATCGCATGATGCGTCCTGGCGAACCACCAACTAAGGAATCTGCTGAAAGCTTGTTCCAAGGTTTGTTCTTTACTGAAGATCGTTATGATTTATCTGGCGTAGGCCGTATGAAGTTCAACCGCCGTTTGGGGCGTGATGAAGATGCGGGTCTAGGTATTCTAGATAATGATGATATCGTAGCTGTTCTTAAAACATTGCTTGATATTCGTAATGGTAATGGCATGGTCGATGATATCGATCACTTGGGTAACCGTCGCGTACGCTCTGTCGGCGAGATGGCGGAAAACCAATTCCGTGTTGGTTTGGTTCGTGTTGAAAGGGCTGTTAAAGAGCGCCTTTCAATGGCAGAAGCTGATGGTTTAATGCCTCAAGATCTGTTGAATGCGAAGCCTGTTGCTGCTGCAATTAAAGAATTTTTTGGTTCTAGCCAATTGTCTCAGTTTATGGATCAAAACAATCCGTTATCTGAAATCACTCATAAACGTCGTGTTTCTGCATTAGGACCTGGCGGTTTGACTCGTGAGCGAGCTGGCTTTGAGGTTCGAGATGTGCACGCAACGCATTATGGTCGTGTATGCCCAATTGAAACTCCTGAAGGACCAAACATCGGTTTGATTAACTCTTTGTCGACATATGCTCGTACAAACAGTTACGGTTTCTTAGAAACGCCTTACCGTAAAATCGTTGATGGCAAGATGACAGACGAAACTGTGTATGTCTCTGCTATTGATGAAGCTAAATATGTTATTGCCCAAGCGTCTGCATCGGTAGATGGTGAAGGGCGTTTGGTTGATGAATTGGTTCAGGTGCGTCACATGCACGAAACCACTTTGTTAGCGAAAGAGAAAGTAAATCTGATGGATGTATCTCCTCGTCAGGTTGTATCTGTAGCTGCTTCTTTAATCCCTTTCCTTGAGCATGATGATGCAAACAGGGCCTTAATGGGATCAAACATGCAACGTCAGGCCGTTCCAACGTTGAAGGCAGATAAGCCTGTAGTTGGTACTGGGATGGAAAGGAATGTAGCAAAAGATTCTGGTGTTTGTATTGTTGCCCGTCGTGGTGGTGTGATTGAGTCTGTTGATGCAAGCCGAATCGTTGTGCGTGTAAATGCGGAAGAAACAATCGCTGGTGAGGCGGGTGTGGATATCTACAACCTTACAAAATACGTCCGATCGAATCAAAATACTTGCATTAACCAACGTACGTTGGTTATGAAAGGTGAGTCTGTTGCTTCTGGCGACATCATGGCAGATGGTCCATCTGTAGATATGGGTGAATTGGCCTTAGGTCAAAACATGCGTATTGCTTTCATGCCTTGGAACGGATTTAACTTTGAAGACTCGATACTTGTTTCTGAGCGCGTAGTTGAAGAAGATCGTTTTACGTCTATTCATATTCAAGAGCTTACTTGTGTTGCTCGTGACACTAAGCTTGGGCCTGAAGAGATTACGGCTGATATTCCAAATGTGGGTGAAGGTGCGTTATCTAAACTTGATCAGTCAGGTATTGTTTATATTGGTGCCGAGGTTGAGCCGGGTGACATCTTAGTTGGTAAAGTAACACCTAAAGGTGAAACTCAGTTAACGCCAGAAGAGAAGCTTTTACGAGCTATCTTTGGCGAAAAAGCGTCTGACGTTAAAGATACTTCTCAGCGTGTTAAAACGGGTACTCGCGGCACAGTTATCGATGTGCAAGTGTTTACGCGTGATGGAATTGAAAAAGACGAGCGTGCAAAATCTATTGAAAAATCTCAATTGGATCAAGTGCGTAAAGATTTAAATGAAGAGTTCCGTATTGTTGAGCAAGCTACATTTGAACGTCTTGCGGAAGCGCTTGTTGGTCAGTTGGCTGACGGTGGTCCAGGATTGGCAAAAAATGCAATCATCGATCATGATTATTTAGATTCTTTGGATCATGCTGATTGGTTTAAGATTCGCGTAGAAAATGAAAGTGCAAGCGAGCAGTTAGAAAAGGCTCAAGCTGCATTGGTTGAGCGTCGTAAAGATCTGGATGCTAAATTTGAAGATAAGAAGCGCAAGCTTCAATCTGGAGACGACTTGGCTCCAGGTGTTCTGAAAATTGTTAAAGTATACGTTGCTATTAAACGTCGTATTCAGCCTGGTGATAAAATGGCTGGTCGTCATGGTAACAAGGGTGTTATTTCAAAAATCATGCCTGTTGAAGATATGCCATACGATGAAAACGGCGATCCAGTAGATATTGTGTTGAATCCATTAGGTGTGCCATCGCGAATGAACGTTGGTCAGGTATTGGAAACTCACTTAGGCGCTGCTTCTAAAGGGTTAGGTCGTAAGATTAATGAAATGCTTGCGGTAGAGCGCGAAAAAGCTGAGAAAATCGCTGAAATTCGTTCTTTCCTTGATGAAGTCTACAATGGGCATGAAGGAAGTGTACCACGTTGTGCTCGTTCCGAAGATTTAGATAGTTTCTCTGATGAAGAGATCTTGGATCTCGCAGCGAACTTGAAAGGCGGCGTTCCGATGGCTTCTGGTGCATTTGATGGTGCCAAAGAGATCGAAATAAAACGCATGCTGCGCTTAGCTGGGATCAATGAAAGTGGTCAGATTACATTGTTTAATGGTCGTACAGGTGAAGCCTTCCAGCGCCCTGTGACTGTTGGCTATATGTATATCTTGAAACTTAACCACTTGGTTGATGATAAAATGCACGCTCGTTCTACTGGTTCTTACAGTCTTGTTACGCAGCAGCCATTAGGCGGTAAAGCTCAATTTGGTGGTCAGCGTTTCGGAGAGATGGAGGTCTGGGCTTTAGAAGCTTATGGTGCTGCATATACTCTTCAAGAAATGCTAACAGTTAAGTCTGATGACGTTAATGGTCGTACGAAGATGTATAAAAACATCGTAGACGGTGATCATAGAATGGAGCCAGGCATGCCAGAATCCTTTAATGTATTAGTTAAGGAAATTCGTTCTTTGGGTATCGACATCGAACTCGAAAACGAATAAGAGCAATCACATTTGACCTGCTGGGGAAGTGATCCTTCTCCAGCATTACGACGGGGCGAATATCAATGAAAGACTTATTAGGTCTTCTAAAGTCACAGGGACACTCGGACGAGTTTGAAGCGATTCGTATCGGTTTGGCGTCTCCAGACATGATACGTTCATGGTCTTTTGGTGAAGTTAAAAAACCAGAAACCATTAACTATCGTACTTTCAAACCAGAGCGTGATGGTTTGTTCTGTGCAAAAATCTTTGGTCCTATTAAGGATTATGAGTGCTTGTGCGGTAAATATAAGCGCTTGAAACACCGTGGTGTGATTTGTGAAAAGTGTGGTGTAGAGGTAGCTCTGTCTAAAGTGCGTCGTGAGCGTATGGGGCATATCGAGCTTGCTTCACCAGTAGCTCACATTTGGTTTTTGAAATCGTTACCATCTCGTATAGGTCTTATCTTGGATATGACTTTACGTGATATTGAGCGTGTTTTGTATTTTGAATCTTTTATAGTCATTGATCCTGGTATGACAACGCTTGATAAAGGGCAGTTGTTAAATGATGAGCAGTATTTCGATGCGTTAGAAGAATTCGGAGATGAATTTGATGCTCGTATGGGTGCTGAAGCAATTCAGATGCTATTACGAGACCTTGATATGGGTGAAGAAATCACGCAAATGCGTGAAGAGCTGAGTGCAACGAACTCAGAAACCCGTATGAAGAAACTGTCTAAACGTCTTAAGCTAATTGAGGCGTTTAATGCTTCTGGAAACAATCCTGAGTGGATGGTTTTGGAAGTATTGCCAGTATTGCCGCCAGATCTTCGCCCATTGGTTCCTTTAGAGGGTGGTCGATTTGCAACATCTGATTTGAACGATCTTTATCGTCGAGTTATTAACCGTAATAACCGTTTGAAACGCTTGCTTGAGCTTTCTGCGCCAGACATTATCGTACGTAATGAAAAACGTATGTTGCAAGAGTCTGTTGATGCATTGCTTGATAATGGACGACGTGGTCGTGCGATTACGGGTTCTAATAAACGCCCTTTGAAATCTCTAGCAGATATGATCAAAGGTAAGCAGGGTCGTTTCCGTCAAAACTTGTTGGGTAAGCGTGTAGATTATTCTGGTCGTTCTGTAATTACAGTAGGCCCTTCTCTACGTTTGCATCAATGTGGTTTGCCGAAAAAAATGGCACTGGAATTATTTAAACCATTTATTTTCTCTAAATTAGAGCTTCGTGGAATGGCTACCACCATTAAAGCCGCGAAGAAAATGGTTGAGCGTGAAACCCCTGAAGTTTGGGATATCCTAGATGAAGTGATTCGTGAGCACCCGGTTATGTTAAACCGAGCGCCAACACTTCACCGTTTGGGTATTCAAGCATTTGAGCCAATGTTGATTGAAGGTAAAGCGATTCAATTACATCCGTTGGTTTGTGCTGCATACAATGCCGATTTCGATGGGGACCAAATGGCTGTCCACGTACCGCTAACAATTGAAGCTCAATTGGAAGCGCGTGCGTTAATGATGTCAACAAATAACATTCTTTCTCCAGCTAATGGTGAGCCAATTATCGTTCCTTCTCAGGATGTTGTATTGGGTCTTTACTATTTGACACGTGAGCGTATTAATGCGCGTGGTGAAGGTATGATGTTCTCTGATATTAAAGAGGTTCATCGTGCTTATGGTGCTGGGCAGGTTGAGTTGCATGCAACTTGTAAAGTGCGTATTAGTCAAGTTGATACAACATTAGAAGGCGAGAAAGTGCCTTCAACATTTGTGGTGGATACGACTGTTGGGCGTGCTTTGTTATTTGATATTGTTCCAGAGGGCCTCCCTTTCTCTGTTGTTAACCAGACAATGAAGAAAAAGGCAATTTCAAATTTAATTAACGAATGTTACCGAAAGGTAGGTTTGAAAGAGTCTTGTGTATTTGCTGACCAATTAATGTATACAGGTTTTCAGTATGCAACTGAATCGGGCTCATCTGTTGGTGTTGATGATTTCGTTATACCTCCAGAAAAAGCTGGCATCATCGATCAGGCTGAATCTGAAGTTAAAGAAATTGAGTACCAATATGCCGATGGTTTGGTAACTCAAGGTGAGAAATACAATAAAGTAATCGACTTATGGTCTCGTACCAATGAGAAAGTTACTGAAGCCATGATGAAAAACTTGGCAAAAGAGACTGTGGTTAATAAAGCGGGCGAAACGGTTGAGCAGCAATCATTTAACTCTGTTTATATGATGGCTGACTCGGGTGCTCGTGGTAGTGTTGCGCAGATGCGTCAATTAGGCGGTATGCGTGGTTTGATGGCGAAACCGGATGGTTCCATCATTGAAACGCCTATTACGGCCAATTTCCGTGAAGGTCTGTCTGTATTGCAGTACTTTACATCTACCCATGGTGCACGTAAAGGTTTGGCTGATACGGCATTGAAAACGGCTAACTCTGGTTACTTGACCCGCCGTTTGGTTGATGTTGCTCAGGATCTTGTTGTTACTCAAGTTGATTGTGGTTCTCAGAACGGTCTAACTGTAAGTGCAATGATTGAAGGTGGAGACGTTGTTGTTCCTCTGGGTCAACGTGTTCTAGGTCGTACTACCTCTTTAGATGTTCTTGATTCTAAAGGTAATCTTGTATTGCCAGCTGGTACCCTAATTGATGAGCATAATGTTCGTACAATTGAAGCGGCTGGTGTCGATGAGATGTTAGTTCGCTCCGTTATCACTTGTGATACTAAGCATGGTGTTTGTGCTAAGTGTTACGGTCGTGATTTGGCTCGTGGGCATTTGGTTAATATCGGTGAAGCAATTGGTGTTGTCGCTGCTCAGTCTATCGGTGAGCCAGGCACACAGTTGACAATGCGTACCTTCCACATTGGTGGTGCGGCGTCTCGAGCTTCTGCGGTTGATAGTGTTCAGGTTAAAAACGGCGGTACAGTACGTTTCCATAAGATGAAGATAATTCCTCGTGGAGAGGGCCATTTGGTTGTTGCTTCTCGTTCTTCTGAATTGGCTATCGCTGATGATGCTGGTCGTGAGAAAGAGCGCTACAAGTTGCCTTATGGTGCTGTATTGACGGTAAAAGAAGGTGAAGAGGTTGTTGCAGGGCAAGTGATTGCAAACTGGGACCCTCATACGCATCCTATTGTATCAGAAATGGAAGGTCGTCTAGAGTTTAGCGGAATGCAAGAGGGTGTAACAATCCGTCGTCAATCCGATGAGATGACAGGCTTAACAACAATAGAAGTATTGGAGTTGAGAGAGCGTCCGGCCGCAGGTAAAGATTTGCGTCCAATGATTGCTGTTGTTGATACCGAGGGGAATCCTGTTCTGATTCCTGGGACTGAGTCTCCGGTGCAATACATGCTTCCTGAAAAGGCGCTTTTAAGTCTTGATCATGGTGCAGCAATTAAGTCTGGTGAGGTACTTGCGCGTATCCCACAAGAGTCGATTGGTAACAAAGATATTACTGGTGGTTTACCGCGTGTAGCGGATTTGTTTGAAGCCCGACGCCCTAAAGATCCTGCTATCATGGCGGAAGCATCTGGTGTAGTTAGTTTTGGTAAAGAGACGAAAGGTAAGATTCGATTAATTATCATTCCTCAGGATGGTTCTGATCCAATCGAAACGTTGATTCCAAAATGGCGTCAAATTAATATATTTGATGGTGAGGAAGTTTCACGTGGTGAGATCATTGCTGATGGTCCTTTAAATCCGCACGATATTCTTCGCCTTCAAGGTGTTGAGGCGCTATCAGATTATATCGCTCTTGAAATTCAAGAAGTATATCGCTTGCAAGGTGTGGTAATTAACGATAAGCATATTGAAGTTATCGTTAACCAAATGCTGCGTAAAGTTGATATTGTTGAGTCAGGCGATACCGCTCTTATTCAGGGTGATCAAGTGGAATTAACTCATGTGCTTGATGCAAATGAGTTGGCTGAAACTGAGTCGAAATTCCCTGCAAAATACGAGCGTGTTTTACTTGGCATTACAAAAGCCTCTCTGGCAACTGAGTCATTTATCTCTGCCGCTTCTTTCCAAGAGACAACTCGAGTCTTAACAGAAGGTGCTGTAACTGGCAAGAAAGATTACTTAAGAGGCTTGAAAGAAAACGTTGTTGTAGGTCGACTTATTCCTGCTGGGACAGGTTTGGCGTACCATAGCGAACGCAAGCGTAAGAAAGAGCTTGCGGCTGCAGCGAAAGAAGGCAGTGCTTCAGTTAGTGCTTCAGATGTTGAAGAAGCGTTGAGTGCGGCATTAAAAGACTAGTTTTTCGCTGTTAATTGTCATAGGAGGTGATTTTTTGGTCTCCCCCTATTGACTGTTTTATAGGCGCAAATTAAACTTGCGCCTCCTTAATATTGGCGATTTCCGCCAAGTGTATTGGATTCAGTGGAGCTTGTTCAATGGCAACCATTAACCAGTTGGTTCGTAAGCCACGTAAACGTAAAGTGGCAAAGAGTGACGTACCGGCGTTGCAAGCTTGTCCGCAACGCCGCGGTGTCTGCACACGCGTATATACTACTACACCTAAAAAGCCTAACTCGGCTTTACGTAAAGTATGTCGTGTTCGTTTGACTAACGGCTTTGAAGTAACTTCATACATCGGTGGTGAAGGTCACAACCTACAGGAACACAGCGTAGTGCTGATTCGTGGCGGTCGTGTAAAAGATTTACCGGGTGTTCGTTATCACACAGTTCGTGGTAGCTTAGATACTTCAGGCGTACAAAATCGTAAGCAAGGTCGTTCTAAATACGGTACTAAACGTCCTAAGAAATAGGCATTTTTTGCTGACTTAGAAGATTGTTTAGACAAATTAATTTGAGTAAGGCCAAGCAAGATTGTCTTGTCTTGGGCTAACCTGAAGAAGGATATAGATATGCCAAGAAGACGCGTCGTCGCGAAGCGTGAAATACTTCCAGATCCTAAGCACGGAAGTCAAATTCTCGCTAAGTTCATTAACCATGTAATGGTTAGCGGCAAAAAATCAGTAGCTGAGACTATCGTTTATACTGCGTTAGAAAAAGTTTCTGAGCGTACTAAAACAGAAGAGCCTATGGCTATTTTTGAAAAAGCTTTAGAGGCCATTCAGCCGATGGTTGAGGTTAAATCTCGCCGTGTTGGTGGTGCGACGTACCAGGTTCCTGTTGAAGTGCGTCCAGCACGTCGTTCAGCCCTTGCTATGCGCTGGTTAGTTGATGCATCACGTAAACGTGGTGAAAAATCAATGGCTTTACGCTTGGCTGGCGAGATTGTAGATGCTGCTGAAAATAAAGGCTCTGCGGTTAAGAAGCGTGAAGACGTTCATCGCATGGCTGAAGCAAACAAAGCATTCTCACACTACCGTTTCTAAGAGATCGGAGAGTATATCGTGGCGCGTAAAACACCTATCAATCTATATCGTAATATTGGTATATGTGCGCACGTGGATGCTGGCAAGACGACTACTACTGAACGTGTTTTGTTTTATACAGGTCTATCTCATAAAATTGGTGAAGTGCACGATGGTGCTGCAACAATGGATTGGATGGAGCAAGAGCAAGAGCGCGGTATTACCATAACTTCGGCGGCAACAACATGCTTCTGGAGTGGTATGAGTAAGCAGTTTGAGCAACATCGTATTAATATTATTGATACTCCTGGGCATGTAGATTTCACCATTGAGGTTGAGCGCTCTTTGCGGGTGTTAGATGGTGCGGTTGTTGTTCTGTGCGGTTCTTCGGGGGTTCAGCCACAAACTGAAACTGTTTGGCGTCAAGCTAATAAGTATGAAGTTCCGCGCATGGTTTTTGTGAATAAAATGGATAGGGCTGGTGCTGATTTTTTTATGGTGGTTGATCAGCTAAAAAGTCGCTTGGGTGCTAATCCTGTTCCTATTCATGTCAATATCGGCTCTGAGGAAGGTTTTCAGGGTGTTGTTGATTTGGTTTTAATGAAAGCGGTTAGATGGAATGAAGAAGATCAAGGCATGACCTTTGTCTATGATGATATTCCAGAAGGCTTGCTTGATGATGCAAATGAATGGCGCGAAAAGATGGTCGAAGCAGCGGCTGAGGCCAACGATGAATTGATGGATAAGTATCTTGAAGAAGGTGAGTTATCTGTTGAGGATATCAAGGTAGGGCTTCGTGCCCGAACACTATCCAATGAAATTGTTTTGGTTTCTTGTGGTTCGGCCTTTAAGAATAAAGGTGTCCAAGCTGTCTTGGATGCGATTGTAGAATATATGCCATCACCATTGGAAGTGAAGGCTATCGATGGTTTGCTAGAGGATGGAGAGACGCCGGTTCACCGTGAAGCGGATGATGAGGCTCCTTTTTCTGCTTTGGCATTTAAGATTGCGACTGATCCATTTGTTGGAACCTTAACGTTTGTTCGTGTTTATTCAGGTGTGTTGTCATCTGGTGATGCTGTTTATAACTCTACTAAATCTAAGCGAGAGCGCATTGGCCGTATGGTTCAAATGCACGCGAATGATCGTGAAGAGATAAAAGAGCTGCGTGCAGGCGACATTGCTGCGGCAATAGGTATGAAAGATGTGACTACCGGAGATACTTTGTGTCATCCGGCGCATGTTGTGGTTTTGGAGCGTATGGAGTTTCCTGAGCCAGTCATCTCTGTTGCTGTTGAGCCGAGATCTCAGGCAGATCATGATAAGATGGCTGTTGCTCTAGGTAAGCTAGCGCAAGAGGATCCTTCTTTTCGTGTGGAAACGCATGTTGAAACAGGGCAAACCATTATATCTGGAATGGGTGAATTACACTTAGATATTCTTGTTGATCGAATGAAGCGTGAATTTAAAGTTGAGGCTAATGTTGGTAATCCTCAAGTGTCCTATCGCGAAAAAATTCGAAAAGAAGTTGAGATAAATCATAAGTTTGTTCGCCAGTCCGGTGGTAAAGGTCAATACGGTCACGTTATGATGAAACTGATTCCAACTGATGGTGAGGGATTGGAGTTCGTTAACGAGATTGTTGGAGGTGCTATTCCTAAGGAATACATCCCCGCAGTACAAAGAGGCATTGAAGAGCAAATGAAGAATGGTGTTATTGGAGGTTTTCCCTTGTTGGGGCTGAAGGTGGTGCTGTTTGATGGTTCATTCCATGATGTTGACTCTAATGAGATGGCCTTTAAAATTGCAGCCTCTCAAGGCTTGAAGAAAGGAGCGGTTGATGCCGATGCCTGTCTTTTAGAGCCAGTTATGAAAGTAGAGGTTGTTACTCCTGAGGAATACATGGGGGACGTGATGGGAGACTTGAATCGTCGTCGTGGTATTGTTCAGGGAATGGAAGATTCCCCATCAGGGAAAATAATCCGAGCTGAAGTGCCTCTAGGCGAAATGTTCGGCTATGCAACTGATGTGCGTAGCTTGTCGCAAGGGCGAGCGAGTTATGCAATGGAATTTGAAAAATACGCTGAAGCACCGGCTAGTGTGGCAGATGCGATTATCAAATATGAATATTAATCATCATACTTACTAATTCATTAAGGTGTATGTATCATGGCAAAGGCTAAATTCGAACGTAATAAACCACACGTAAACGTTGGTACTATCGGTCACGTTGACCACGGTAAAACTACTCTAACTGCTGCTCTTACTCGCGTATGTGCGGAAGTATTTGGTGGTGAAGCTGTAGCATTTGATGGTATCGATAACGCTCCAGAAGAGCGTGAGCGTGGTATCACTATCTCTACTTCCCACGTAGAGTATGATTCTACAGACCGTCACTATGCGCACGTAGATTGCCCAGGGCACGCTGATTATGTTAAAAACATGATTACTGGTGCTGCTCAAATGGACGGAGCTATTCTTGTATGTGGTGCGACTGATGGCCCTATGCCACAAACTCGTGAACACATCCTTCTTTCTCGTCAGGTTGGTGTTCCATATATCGTAGTTTTCTTGAATAAAGCTGATTTGTTGGCTGAAGACTGTGGTGGTGCGGATTCTGAAGAGTATGCAGAAATGATCGAGCTTGTTGAAATGGAGCTTCGTGATCTTCTTTCTGAGTATGACTTCCCAGGTGATGATACTCCAATCATTCCAGGTTCTGCTTTGATGGCGTTGAATGGTGAAGATGATAACGGTATGGGTACTACTGCTGTTAAGACTCTTGTTGAGACTTTGGATTCTTATATTCCTGAGCCTGAGCGTGCAATCGATGGTGCATTCATTATGCCTATCGAGGATGTATTCTCTATCCAGGGACGTGGTACGGTTGTAACTGGCCGTGTTGAGCGCGGTATTGTTAAGGTTGGTGAAGAGGTTGAAATTGTTGGTATCGTTGATACTATCAAAACAACGTGTACTGGTGTTGAGATGTTCCGTAAGCTTCTAGATGAAGGTCGTGCTGGCGAGAACTGTGGTGTGCTTTTGCGTGGTACTAAGCGTGATGACGTTCAGCGTGGTCAAGTATTGGCTAAGCCTGGTTCTATTACTCCGCACACTACGTTTGAAGCTGAAGTTTATGTATTGGGTAAAGATGAGGGTGGTCGTCATACGCCATTCTTTAAGGGCTACCGTCCACAGTTCTACTTCCGTACAACTGATGTAACTGGTGCTTGTTCATTGCCTGAAGGTGTAGAGATGGTTATGCCTGGTGATAATATTCAGATGACAGTTGAGCTTATTCACCCAATCGCTATGGATGATGGTCTTCGTTTTGCGATCCGTGAAGGTGGTCGTACTGTTGGTGCTGGTGTTGTAGCTAAAGTAATTAAATAATAAGTTCTATATTTATTGTTGAATTGCCTCAGAAAGGCCGCTTGAATACCAAGCGGCCTTTTTCGTTATTGTAAAATGTACTAGTTTCTAATTGGTCACTTGACAACCAGTTTGTGGCTAGCTATTATTCGCCGTCCTTAAAAAAGGACGGTGTCTTAGTTAAATCATGACTAAGTCATCAAAACATTGTATTTGGAGTTGGAAATGCAAAGCCAAAAAATTCGTATTCGTCTGAAAGCATTTGATCACCGTCTGATTGATGCTTCGACACAAGAAATTGTGGACACAGCGAAGCGTACTGGTGCGCAAGTACGTGGTCCTATTCCACTTCCTACTCGTAAAGAGCGTTATACAGTACTGGTTTCTCCGCACGTGAACAAAGATGCACGTGATCAATATGAAATCCGTACACATAAACGTGTTCTAGACATTGTTGAGCCCACTGAAAAAACAGTTGATGCTTTAATGAAGCTAGATCTTGCGGCAGGTGTGGAAGTTCAAATTTCTTTAGGTTAATTCCTAAAGTTTGGGGTGCGAGAACCGGCTGGGTATCAGTCGGCTTATGCACAATAGTGGAATGATCTGGAATGATCAGCCGTAGCGGGTGATAGCCCCTTACACAACTGGCAAATGAGGTAGAAAATGGCTATTCAATTAGTCGGACGTAAAGCCGGAATGACAAGAGTCTTCACAGAAGATGGTCAGTCCGTGCCAGTAACCGTCATCGAGGTAGAACCGAACCGTGTTACTCAAGTGAAAACTACGGAAGCGGATGGCTATCAAGCTGTTCAAGTGACTGTTGGTTCTCGCCGTGCGAGTCGCGTTAACAAAGCAGCAGCAGGTCATTTTGCTAAAGCGAATGTTGAAGCAGGACGTGGTTTGTGGGAGTTCCGCCTGGCAGGTGATGAAAAAGAAATTAGCGTTGGTGATGAGCTAACTGTAGCTGATTTCGAAGCTGTAGCCATGGTTGATGTAACTGGTCAATCTAAAGGTAAAGGCTTTCAAGGTGCCATTAAGCGTCATAACTTTTCAATGCAAGATGCGACGCATGGTAACTCATTGTCTCACCGTGCTCCTGGTTCTATTGGCCAATGTCAAACACCTGGTCGTGTTTGGAAAGGCAAAAAGATGGCGGGTCACATGGGCGCTGCACAAGTAACTACACAATCACTAGAAGTTGTACGTATCGATTCAGAGCGTAACATCATTTTAGTTAAAGGTGCAGTTCCTGGCGCTATTGATGGTGATGTCATTCTTCAAACAGCAGTTAAATCTCGCTAAGAGAGGGGTAGACAATGAACTTGAATCTTACTGGGTCTGAAGGAACTGTTGATGTTTCTGAAAGTACCTTTGCTCGTGAGTATAATGAAGCGTTAGTTCATCAGGTAGTTACATCTTATCTAGCTGGTGCGCGTCAAGGTACTCGTGCACAAAAAACTCGCTCTGAAGTGGCAGGTGGCGGACGCAAACCTTGGAAACAAAAAGGTTCTGGTCGTGCTCGTGCTGGTACTATTCGTAGTCCAATCTGGCGTTCAGGTGGCGTAACATTTGCCGCTAAACCGCAAGATCACTCACATAAAGTGAACAAGAAGATGTATCGTGCAGCAATGCGCACCATCTGGTCTGAACTTGTCCGTCAAGACCGTCTTGTTGTAGTAGAAGAGTTGTCTTTGGAAGCTCCAAAAACAAAACTGTTTAAAGCAAAAATGGCAGAATTGAATATTGAGAATGCATTAGTTATCACACAAGAATTTGTTGATAATGTTTTCTTAGCAGCTCGCAATATTCCTAACGTAGATGTACGCGATGCGGCGTCTATTGACCCTGTTAGTTTGATTGCTTACGACAAAGTGTTGGTGACAGTTGGTGCTCTTAAGCAAATTGAGGAGTCACTAGCATGATCGGCGAACGCATTTATAAAGTTTTGTTGGGTCCGCATATTTCTGAAAAAGCGACTATTGTTGCTGAAGGAAATGGTCAATACGTTTTTCGTGTTGTAGGTGATGCGACAAAACCTGAAATTAAACAGGCAATCGAAGCTCTATTTGAAGTTAAAGTTGAGAATGTACGTACCTTAAATCAAAAAGGTAAAACTAAGCGTACAGCTCGTGGCCTAGGTAAACGTAATGACGTGAAAAAAGCGTATGTTCGTTTGGCTGATGGTCAAGAAATTGATTTCTTAGGCGCTGAATAAGGGGAGATAGGTCAATGGCTGTTGTAAAATGTAAGCCAACGTCTGCAGGCCGTCGTCACGTTGTTAAAGTTGTAAACGATGAGTTGCATAAAGGCGCGCCTTACGCACCTCTTCTTGATAAGAAGAGTAAGTCTGGTGGTCGTAATAACAACGGACGCATCACTACGCGTCACGTAGGTGGTGGTCATAAGCAGCATTACCGTATGGTGGATTTTCGTCGTAATAAAGATGGAATTCAAGCGGTGGTTGAGCGTTTGGAGTATGATCCAAACCGTTCTGCAAATATTGCATTAGTTTTATATGCTGACGGTGAACGTCGCTACATCATTGCTTCTAAAGGTATGGTAGCGGGTACGGTCATTTTTAATGGTGCAGATTCACCTATTAAGCCAGGTAATAGTTTGCCTTTGCAAAACATTCCTGTAGGTAGTCTTGTACACTGTGTCGAGTTGAAGCCTGGTAAAGGTGCGCAAATTGCGCGTTCTGCTGGTGCATCTGCTCAGCTTGTTGCTCGTGAAGGTCGTTATGTAACACTTCGCCTACGTTCTGGCGAAATGCGTAAAGTATTGACTGAGTGTCGTGCTACTTTGGGTGAAGTATCTAATTCTGAGCATAGTTTACGTGTGCTTGGTAAAGCGGGTGCTAATCGCTGGCGTGGTATCCGTCCTACTGTTCGTGGTGCGGCAATGAACCCGGTTGATCACCCGCACGGTGGTGGTGAAGGTCGTAGTAAAGGCGGTCGTCATCCAGTTACGCCTTGGGGTGTGCCTACTAAAGGGTACAAAACACGCAGTAATAAGCGTACTGACAAACTTATTGTACGTCGTCGTACTAAGTAATAAGAGGAAACGACTGTGCCACGTTCACTAAAAAAAGGTCCTTTCATCGACCTTCATTTGTTGAAAAAGGTAGAGGCTGCGGTAGAGAAAAACGATCGTCGTCCAATTAAGACTTGGTCGCGCCGTTCTACTGTCTTCCCTGAATTTGTAGGGTTGACTATTGCGGTCCATAATGGTCGCCAGCATGTCCCAGTTATTGTAACTGAAGATATGGTCGGTCATAAATTGGGTGAGTTCGCTCCAACCCGCACGTATCGCGGTCATGCTGCGGATAAGAAAGCCAAACGGTAACTAGGGGTATTATTATGAGTGAAGTAAGTGCTTCATTAAAAGGTGCTCGCCTCTCTGCACAGAAAGCCCGTTTGGTTGCTGATCAAATACGTGGTAAGTCTGTGAGCGAAGCACTGAACATCTTGGCGTTCAGTCCTAAAAAAGCGGCAGCTATTGTCAAAAAAGTACTAGAGTCTGCTGTTGCTAATGCTGAGCATAACGATGGTGCTGATATAGATGACTTGCGTGTTTCTACGATCTTCGTTGATGAGGCTATGACTCTGAAGCGTATTAAGCCACGTGCGAAAGGACGTGCAGATCGTGTATTCAAGCGCGGTTGCCATATTACAGTCAAAGTCGCTGACTAATTAGGAGAAACCCAATGGGTCAGAAGGTTCATCCAACTGGAATACGCTTAGGAATAGTTAAAGATCATACTTCTACTTGGTATGCTAATAATCAAAACTACTCCAAGCTGCTATTAAATGATCTTCAAGTTCGTAAGTTCTTGGAGAAAAAATTAGTGCAGGCTTCTGTTTCTCGTATCGAGATTCAACGTCCTGCTCAAACTGCTCGAATTACTATTCACACTGCCCGTCCAGGGATTGTGATTGGTAAGAAAGGCGAAGATGTTGAGAAGTTGCGTAATGCTATTTCTACTATGATGGGCGTGCCTGTTCATATCAACATCGAAGAAATTCGTAAGCCTGAACTGGATGCTAAATTGGTTGCGCAAAACATTGCGGGTCAATTGGAGCGTCGTGTAATGTTCCGTCGTGCTATGAAACGTGCTGTTCAAAATGCAATGCGTGGTGGTGCGAAAGGCATTAAGGTTCAGGTTAGTGGCCGTTTAGGCGGAGCTGAAATCGCCCGTGCTGAATGGTACCGCGAAGGCCGTGTGCCGCTACACACTCTGCGTGCTGACATTGACTACGCTACTTATGAGGCAAACACTACTTACGGTATTATTGGCGTAAAAACGTGGATCTTCAAAGGCGAAATCTTGGGCGGTATTGAACAAGTGCGTGCTAATAAAGGCGCACAAAAGAAGAAGTCTAAGTAGGGGGTGAGTCATGTTACAACCGAAACGTACTAAGTTCCGTAAGATGATGAAGGGTCGCAACCGTGGCCTTGCTATTCGCGGCTCTCAAGTTAGCTTTGGTGAATACGGATTGAAATCGACTCAACGTGGTCGTATTACTGCTCGTCAAATTGAGGCGGCGCGTCGTGCAATGACTCGTCACATTAAGCGTGGTGGTAAAATCTGGATTCGTGTATTCCCTGATAAGCCGATTACCCAAAAACCTCTTGAGGTTCGTCAGGGTAAAGGTAAGGGTAACGTAGAATATTGGGTTGCACAAATTCAACCCGGTAAGATGCTTTATGAAGTTGAGGGTGTTTCTGAGCAATTAGCGCGCGAAGCTTTCGCGTTGGCAGCTGCTAAGCTTCCTCTGTCCACAACTTTCGTAACGCGCACGGTGATGTAGATGAAAGCAAAAGAACTACAAACAAAGACTGTGACTGAGTTACAGCAAACTTTGATTGAATTGCTTAAAGAGCAGTTCACTCTGCGTATGCAGAAGGCAACTGGCCAGCTAACGCAAACTCATTTGCTTCCTCAAGTTCGCCGCAATATCGCGCGTGTTAAAACCGTGCTAAATGATAAGGCAGGTAACTAAGATGGCAAGTGCAGAAACTAAAGCTCGTATTGCTACTGGTAAAGTAGTAAGCGACAAGATGGATAAAACCATTACAGTACTAGTTGAGCATACTGAAAAACATGCCCTTTATGGTAAGTTTATCCGTCGTTCGACTAAATTACACGCTCACGATGAAAACAACGAATGCCTAATCGGCGACACAGTAAAGGTTGTGGAAACGCGCCCTTATTCTAAGTCTAAGACTTGGAAGCTAGTGCAAGTTGTTGACAAGGCAGCAGCTGTTTAAGCTGCTCCTTCGTGAGACTTGTTATCTAATTTGATTGGAGAGCAGTTATGATTCAAACAGAATCGATGCTTGATATTGCAGATAACAGCGGTGCAAAGCGTGTTCAGTGTATAAAAGTACTGGGTGGCTCACATCGTCGTTACGCTGGTATCGGTGACATTATTAAAGTCACAGTGAAAGAAGCGATTCCTCGTGGTCGTGTTAAGAAAGGGCAGGTTCTAAACGCTGTTGTTGTTAGAACTAAAAAAGGTGTTCGTCGTCCAGATGGCTCCGTGATCCGTTTTGATGTAAATTCTGCGGTTCTACTAAATGCGTCTGGTCAACCAATTGGTACTCGTATCTTTGGCCCAGTTACCCGTGAGTTGCGTTCTGAGCAATTCATGAAAATTATTTCTCTTGCACCTGAAGTGTTGTAAGAGGGAGGGGCTAAATATGCGTAAAATCAAAAGTAATGACGAAGTTGTTGTAATTGCTGGTAAAGATAAAGGCAAGCGCGGCAAAGTTGTTAAGGTTGTTGACGATAACCGT
Organism: Marinomonas phycocola; assembly: GCF_047525455.1. NCBI lineage: Bacteria > Pseudomonadati > Pseudomonadota > Gammaproteobacteria > Oceanospirillales > Oceanospirillaceae > Marinomonas > Marinomonas phycocola. The sequence goes on along the minus strand of NZ_JBLIXL010000004.1, from coordinate 36,673 downwards.
GTTCTTGTTTCTGGCATCAATATGATGAAGAAGCACGAGAAGCCAAACCCTATGAAGGGTACGACTGGCGGAATCGTTGAGAAAGAAGCACCTATCCAGGTTTCAAATGTAGCTATATTTAATGCAGCTACAGGAAAAGCGGATCGCGTCGGCTTTAAAGTGACTGAAGATGGTACTAAGGTACGTATCTTTAAATCAAACAGTGAAGCGATCGACGCCTAAGAGCGAGAATTATAGCCATGGCGAGACTTAAGCAAGTTTATAAAGATCAAGTAGTAGCAAATCTGTCTGAGCAGTTTGGCTACAAAAATGTAATGGAAGTGCCGAAAATCACTAAAATTACATTGAATATGGGTGTAGGTGAGGCAATCGCTGACAAGAAACTTCTTGAAAATGCGGTGAATGATTTACAAGCTCTAAGCGGCCAAAAAGTTGTCGTTACAAAAGCTCGTAAATCAGTTGCGGGCTTTAAAATCCGTGATGGTTACCCTATCGGCTGCAAGGTTACTCTACGTGGTGAGCGTATGTGGGATTTCTTCGACCGTTTGGTTGATGTTGCAATTCCACGTATTCGAGACTTCCGTGGTTTAAACCCTAAGTCATTTGATGGACGCGGTAACTACAGTATGGGTGTTAAAGAGCAGATCATCTTCCCTGAAATCGATTACGATAAGGTAGATCGTGTACGTGGTATGGATATTACCATTACAACTACTGCTCGTACCGACGAAGAAGGTCGTGCTTTGCTAGCCGCCTTTAGTTTCCCTTTCAAGAAATAAGAGGTAAGAATCATGGCTAAAATATCAATGATTCAACGCGAAGCAAAACGCACAAAATTAGTAGAAAAGTATGCTGAAAAGCGTGCTGCACTAAAAGCAATTATTAGCGATGTGAATGCATCTGATGATGAAAAGTGGGAAGCAACGCTTAAATTGCAAGCTCTTCCGCGTGATTCATCTTCTTCTCGCCAGCGTAACCGTTGTCAAATAACGGGCCGTCCACATGGTGTTTATCGCAAATTTGGTTTGTCAAGAATCAAATTGCGTGAAGCAGCTATGCGCGGTGATGTACCAGGCTTGAAGAAAGCTAGTTGGTAAGCAAGTAGATCACGGTCATATTACATTGCAGTGAAGAGATGTTCAGTTTTCCTGGACATTTCGTTCGCTGTTCTGTACTATGCGCGAGCTCTATTTGCTGCACAATGGTTTTTAATTAGGAGCTCTTAAATGAGTATGCAAGATACACTTGCGGATATGTTTACACGTATTCGTAATGCACAGATGGCTTCGAAAACATCTGTTAGCATGCCTTCATCAAAAATGAAGGTGTCGGTTGCTTCTGTTCTACGTGAAGAAGGTTATGTGACTGATTTTTCTGTAACAGAAGAAGTTAAGCCGACTCTTACTATCGATCTTAAATATTTCGAAGGTAAGCCAGTTATCGAAGTGATTAAACGCGCTTCTCGTCCAAGTTTGCGTCAATACAAAACTGCCACAACTCTTCCAAAGGTTGAGGCTGGTTTAGGTGTTGCTATCATCTCTACCTCAAAAGGTGTGATGACAGACCGTGCAGCTCGCGCTGCAGGTATTGGTGGCGAAGTAATCTGCACTGTTTTCTAGGAGTTAGTATGTCTCGTGTTGCTAAAAGTCCCGTGACGCTTCCTGCTGGTGTAGATGTAACCCTAAATGGTCAACACTTAGTCGTTAAAGGCGGCAAAGGTTCATTAGAGTTAAATGCCCACCAGAATGTTGAAGTTGCTCAGCAAGATAATGTTCTTACATTTGTTCCTCGTGATGGAGCTAAGCAAAGCCGAGCTTTAGCTGGTACTATGCGTTCATTAGTGAACAATATGGTTATCGGTGTAAGTCAGGGTTTTGAAAAAAGACTGTTGTTGCAAGGTGTTGGTTATCGTGCGGCGGTTAAGGGTAATGTATTAAATCTTAGCTTAGGTTTTTCTCATCCTGTTGAATATGAATTGCCTGCCGGTGTTACTGCTGAATGTGCTTCTCAAACAGAAGTCGTTCTTCGTGGTATTGACAAACAAGTGATTGGTCAAGCTGCTGCTGAAGTTCGTGGTTTTCGCCCTCCCGAGCCTTATAAAGGCAAAGGTGTTCGCTATTCTGACGAAGTTGTTCGTCGCAAAGAAGCTAAGAAAAAGTAGGTAAGTATTCATGAACACTAAAAAACAGTCTCGAATTCGTCGCGCACGTCGCGCACGTTTACATATTCGTGAGTTGGGTGCGCATCGTCTTACTGTACATCGCACACCACGTCACATGTATGCACAAGTTATTTCCCCATGCGGAAGTAAAGTGCTAGCAAGCGCCTCTACTTTGGATGGCGATCTTCGTTCAGATGCAACGGGTAATAAAACAGCTGCTGTAAAAGTAGGTGCTTTAATCGCTACTCGCGCTAAAGAAGCAGGTATCACAACGGTCGCTTTTGACCGTTCTGGTTTTAAATACCACGGCCGTGTTCAAGCATTAGCTGACGCTGCTCGTGAAGCCGGTCTAGAGTTCTAAGGGGTAGCAAATGGCAGTTAATGAACAACAAACTAGCGACCTCCAAGAGAAGCTAGTTCAAGTCAACCGTGTGGCGAAAGTTGTTAAGGGTGGTCGTATCTTCTCTTTCACAGCTTTGACAGTGGTTGGTGATGGTAATGGTAAAGTTGGTTTTGGTCGTGGTAAAGCACGTGAAGTTCCACAGGCTATTCAAAAAGCTATGGAACAAGCGCGTCGCAATATGATCACTGTTCAGCTTAATGGCGATACTCTTCAATACCCAGTAAAAGCTGCTCATGGTGCATCTAAAGTTTATATGCAACCAGCTTCACAGGGTACGGGTATTATTGCAGGTGGTGCAATGCGTGCGGTTCTTGAAATTGCAGGTATTCACAATGTTTTGGCTAAGTGTTACGGCTCTACAAACCCAGTTAATGTTGTTCGCGCAACCATTAAGGGTTTGCAAGATATGCAAGCTCCTGAGCAAATTGCAGCTAAACGCGGTAAGTCAGTCGATCAAATTTTGGGGTAATGTGTTATGGCAAATGCAACCATCACAGTTGAATTAACCCGCAGTCCGATTGGTCGTCTTCCTAAGCACCGTGCGACTGTTCAGGGTTTAGGTTTACGTAAAGTCGGCCAGCGCCGTGAATTAGAAGATACGCCTTCTGTTCGTGGAATGGTTAATAAAGTGTATTACATGGTTAAAGTGGTAGGGGAATAAAATGTTCTTAAATACTATTAAACCTGCCGAAGGTAGCAAACCTACAGCTAAGCGTCGTGGCCGTGGTATTGGTAGCGGATTAGGTAAAACAGGCGGGCGTGGCCATAAAGGCCTCAAGTCTCGTTCAGGTAGTTCTGTTCGCCCTGGTTTTGAAGGTGGTCAAATGCCTTTACAAAAACGTTTACCTAAGTTCGGTTTCACTTCGCGTCAGGCAAAATATGTTGCTGAAGTTCGTTTAGGCGAACTGGCGTCTGTAAATGCTGAAGTTATTGATTTAGCTGCTTTGATAAGTGCGGACATCTTTGGTCATCAAATTAAAACTGCGCGTGTAATCTTGTCTGGTACTATTGACAAGGCGGTTACTGTTCGTGGTCTTAAAGTGACTAAAGGCGCTCGCGCTGCAATCGAAGCTGCTGGCGGAAAAGTCGAGGAATAAATGGCAAAGCGTGGCTCACTACCTGCAAATGCACAAAAGGGATTAGGGGAACTTTGGTCTCGTATTCGTTTTGTGTTTTTAGCAATTATTGTATATAGAATAGGTGCACACATCCCGGTGCCAGGTATTAATCCTGACCGTTTGTCTGCTCTGTTTGATCAAAATGAAGGCACAATCCTGAGTCTGTTCAATGTTTTCTCAGGTGGGGCTCTGGAGCGCATGAGTATTTTTGCGCTAGGTATACTCCCTTATATTTCTGCCTCTATTATTATGCAGTTGTTAACGGTAGTTAGTCCGCAGCTAGAACAACTCAAGAAGGAAGGTGAGGCTGGGCGACGTAAAATCACTCAGTATACTCGTTATGGTACAGTTCTTCTTGCGTTAGTTCAGTCTGCTAGTATGGCGGTTGGTCTGGCTAGTCAAGGGATCTCATTTAGTAGTGGCCTAGAGTTTTATGCAGTTGCTGTAATTACTCTTGTATCTGGTACTGTTTTCTTGATGTGGTTAGGCGAGCAGGTAACTGAGAAAGGTATTGGCAATGGTATCTCTATACTGATTTTTGCTGGTATCGTTGCAGGTTTACCTTCTGCGCTAGGCAGATCTTTTGAGTCGGCTCGTCAAGGCGATATTAATATTCTTGCCTTATTGTTGATTGGTATTATGGCTATAGCAACTGTGGCGTTTGTTGTCTTTATTGAAAGAGGACAGCGTCGTATAACAGTCAACTATGCTAAGCGCCAGCAAGGTAAGAAAGTATTTGCTGCACAAAAGAGTCATCTACCGCTTAAAGTGAATATGGCTGGTGTTATACCTCCAATTTTTGCTTCAAGTATTTTGCTGTTCCCAGCTTCTATTGGTCAATGGTTTGGTCAAGGTGAAGGGATGGAATGGTTGCAAGATGTCTCTTTAGCTCTTGCTCCTGGGCAACCACTGTATGTGTTGTTATTTTCGATAGCAATTGTCTTCTTTTGCTTCTTTTATACAGCGCTGGTGTTTAACCCCAAAGATGTAGCAGATAATTTAAAAAAATCCGGTGCTTTTTTACCGGGGATTCGCCCAGGCGATCATACTGCTCGATATATTGATGGTGTAATGACTCGATTGACATTGTTTGGTGCTCTATATATCACCTTAGTGTCTTTGATGCCTCAATTCTTTGTAGTGGCATGGAACGTACCCTTCTACTTCGGTGGAACCTCTATGTTAATCGTGGTTGTAGTGGTAATGGATTTCATGACGCAAGTGCAAAGTCACTTGATGAGTCATCAATACGAATCATTAATGAAGAAATCTAATCTGACTGGTTATGGTCCAAATGGCCTTATGCGTTAAGCATAGGTTGGAGTTGAACATGAAAGTACGTGCATCTGTTAAAAAAATCTGTCGTAACTGTAAAATCGTTCGTCGTAACGGTTCAGTTCGAGTGATTTGTTCAGAACCAAGACACAAACAGCGTCAAGGTTAAAACAAATTAACTCATTGATAAGCAGGGCGGTTGATTTGTCGATTGAAAAACGGCATAATCGCCGCCCTAATGAAAGCAAAGTGGTGATTTTTATCACCCTAACAACGGAGTAAAGTGAATGGCCCGTATAGCCGGTGTCAATATTCCTGACAATAAACATGCGGTCATTTCTCTGACTTACATCTTCGGAATCGGTCGCACCCGTTCACACGCAATTTGTGCAGCGACAGGAGTTCAGGAGACAGCAAAAATTGGTTCATTGAGCGATGACGTTCTTGACCAATTGCGCGGAGAAGTTGGTAAGTACACAGTTGAAGGTGATCTTCGACGTGAACTAAGCATGTCTATCAAACGTCTGATGGATATGGGTTGTCATCGCGGTATTCGTCACCGTCGCAGCCTACCTGTTCGTGGTCAGCGTACCAAAACGAACGCTCGTACACGTAAAGGCCCTCGTAAGCCTATTCGTAAGTAATATAAACGCGTTTCGCTCTAGCTACTAAGTTTGCTAGAGCTGAGCATTTAATATAGGAAAAGTGCAATATGGCTAAGCCAGCTACGCGCAATACCAAGAAAAAAGTCAAAAAGACAGTTGTTGATGGTGTTGCACATGTACACGCATCTTTTAACAACACTATTGTGACTATCACCGATCGCCAAGGCAACGCTTTGTCTTGGGCTACTGCCGGTGGTTCTGGTTTTCGCGGATCTCGTAAAAGTACGCCTTTCGCAGCTCAAGTTGCTGCTGAACGTGCCGGTGCTGTTGCTCAAGAATTCGGTTTAAAAAACGTAGACGTTATGATCAAAGGCCCTGGCCCTGGTCGTGAGTCCGCAGTACGTGCATTGAATGCATTAGGCTTGCGTATCAATAACATTACAGATGTGACGCCAATACCACATAATGGTTGCCGTCCACCTAAGAAACGTCGCGTTTAATTGAGGAGACAGATACATGGCTCGTTATATAGGTCCAACTTGTAAGTTGTCTCGTCGTGAAGGTACGGACTTGCAATTAAAGAGCGGCTCACGTGCTCTAGAATCAAAATGTAAATTAGAAGCAGCTCCTGGTGTACACGGCGCACGCCGCGGTCGCTTGTCTGATTATGGTTTACAGTTACGTGAAAAACAAAAGGTTCGTCGTACTTACGGCATCCTTGAGAAACAGTTCCGTAATTATTATAAAAGTGCTGCTCGCTTGAAAGGTGCTACAGGTGAAAACTTGTTACAACTTCTTGAGTCTCGCTTAGACAATGTTGTTTACCGTGCTGGTTTTGGTTCTACACGTGCCGAAGCTCGTCAATTAGTAGGACACAAGGGTGTTCTAGTTAATGGTGCAACAGTAAATATCGCGTCTTTCCAAGTTAAAGTTGGTGACGTTGTATCTATTCGTGAAAAAGCTAAGAAGCAGCTTCGTGTACAGAATGCACTTGAGCTAGCTAAGAATCGTACTTCTGCTCATTGGATTGAAACTGATTCTACTAAACTAGAAGCAGTTTACAAGTCAATTCCAGAGCGTGGCGATTTGTCAGCTGAAATTAATGAAAACCTGATCGTTGAGCTTTACTCTAAGTAAGGTTGATCTTTTAGGAGAAGAAATAGGTGGATCTATGCAGCGTTCAGTGAGCGAATTGTTAACCCCACGCAACATTGAAGTTCAAGAATTGGGCATAACGCGCGCCAAAGTTACTCTGCAGCCACTAGAACGTGGTTTTGGGCATACTTTAGGCAACGCTCTACGTCGTATTCTGTTGTCTTCAATGCCTGGTTGTGCAATTGTTGAAGTTGAAATCGACGGTGTATTGCATGAATACAGCGCAATTGAAGGGGTAAAAGAAGATGTTATTGAAGTTCTTCTTAACCTGAAAGGAGTTGCGATCGCTCTACACGGGCAAGATGAAGCAACTCTTACTTTATGTAAAAAAGGTCCTAGTGTTGTTACTGCTGGTGATATCCAGTTAGTAGCTGATGCTGAGATTGCTAACCCTGACCATATCATTGCGCATTTAGATGAGTCTGCTGAATTAAATATGCAGATCAGAGTTGCTCGTGGTCGAGGTTATGAGCCTGCTGATGCTCGTATTGCAAGTGATGATGAGACTCGTCCTATTGGTCGCTTGCAGCTGGATGCTTCATTCAGCCCTGTACGTAGAGTTGCTTACAGTGTCGAAAATGCTCGTGTAGAGCAGCGTACTGATTTAGATAAACTTGTCTTAGACATCGAATCTAATGGTACTATTGATCCTGAAGAAGCAATTCGTCGTGCAGCTACTATTTTACAACAACAAATTGCAGTGTTTGTCGCTCTTGAGAGTGAAAGTGAGCCTGCTGTTGTAGAAGAAGAGGATGAAATCGATCCAATTTTGCTACGCCCGGTTGATGATCTTGAATTAACCGTTCGAAGTGCTAACTGTTTAAAAGCAGAGAACATTTATTACATCGGTGATTTAATACAACGTACTGAAGTTGAGCTTCTTAAGACGCCTAACTTAGGTAAAAAATCGTTGACTGAGATCAAAGATGTTTTAGCACAGCGTGGTTTGTCTTTGGGGATGCGTTTGGAAAACTGGCCTCCAGCTAGTTTAAAAGACGATAGCAAGGTACTAGCTCGCTAGGTCATTGTTCCCTGACCACCGTAGTTTGGTAAGGAATTTATAATGCGTCATCGTAAGAGTGGACGTCACTTAAACCGTACTAGCTCGCACCGTAAAGCGATGTTCAAAAATATGGCTGCTTCTTTATTCGAGCACGAAGTTATTAAAACTACGTTACCGAAAGCCAAAGAACTTCGTCGCGTTGCTGAGCCATTGATTACACTGGCTAAAAATGATTCCGTAGCGAATCGCCGTTTAGCTTTTGCTCGTACTCGTAGCAAAGATGCTGTTGGTAAGTTATTCTCTGAACTTGGTCCTCGTTACCAAGCTCGTCCAGGTGGTTATATTCGCATTCTTAAATGCGGATTCCGTTCTGGTGATAATGCACCAATGGCTTACGTTGAATTGGTCGATCGACCAGTTACTGACGTTGAAGATACTGCTGAATAAGCTAAATCTTCCATAAAAAAACCAGACATAAAGTCTGGTTTTTTTATGTTTTCGATTTGAGCGATCTATTATTTTTTGATAGCGCCTTAGCCTATAATAAACCAAGGCACTGTAATAACGATTTTTGGGAGCTATTTCTCTAGTAGCAGTTTTAAGAATGTCGCTGTATGGGATTCTGTCACATTAGATATTTCTTCAGGCGTTCCTTCCGCTAAGATATAACCACCACCATTGCCGCCTTCAGGTCCTAAATCAATAATCCAATCCGCTGTTTTAATAACGTCTAAATTATGTTCGATCACAACGACAGTGTTTCCATGATCTCGCAATCTGTGAAGAACTTTTAACAATTGTTCGATATCAGCAAAGTGCAAGCCTGTGGTTGGCTCATCTAATATGTATAAAGTTTGTCCTGTGTCTCTTTTAGACAGTTCTTTTGATAGTTTAACCCGTTGAGCTTCACCACCAGATAGAGTTGTCGCGGATTGCCCTAAACGTATGTATCCAAGTCCGACATCTATTAATGTTTGGAGTTTTCTAGCAATAGAAGGTACAGGATCGAAGAACCCTCTTGCATCTTCAATCGTCATTTCTAAGCAATCATGAATGTTTTTACCTTTATACTGAATTTCTAATGTTTCTCTGTTATAGCGTTTTCCTTTGCAAACATCACATGGAACATAAACATCTGGTAAAAAATGCATTTCAACTTTTATGACGCCATCGCCTTGGCAGGCTTCACAGCGTCCACCTTTTACATTAAAGCTAAAGCGACCTGGCTTATAGCCTCTAGAGCGCGCTTCCTGGGTTGCTGAAAACAACTCTCTCATTGGTGTAAATATGCCGGTATAAGTTGCTGGGTTTGAGCGTGGGGTTCTGCCTATAGGACTTTGATCAATGTCGACACATTTGTCGAAATGTTCAAAACCTTCAATGTGATCGAATGGAGATGCTTTTAATGTGGTTGCACCATTTAGCGTTGTCGCAGCTAAAGGGTAGAGAGTACTATTAATTAGGGTTGATTTACCGGAGCCAGAAACACCAGTCACGCAAGTCATAACGCCAACAGGAATATGTAAATCAACGTTGTTAAGATTATTACCCCGAGCCCCAAATAATGATAGATGGAGTCCATCTTTTGCTTTAATTCTTTGATTCGGGACGCTTATCTTTCGTGTGCCATTGAGAAACTGACCTGTAATTGAATTTGGGTTATTCATTACGTCTTCAGGTGTTCCGTGAGCAATAACCTGACCACCGTGAATGCCTGCTCCAGGACCAATATCGACAACAAAGTCTGCAACTCTTATGGCGTCTTCATCGTGTTCGACAACTATGACAGTATTACCGAGATCCCTTAATCGAGTTAATGTGGCAATTAAGCGTTCATTATCTCGTTGATGCAACCCAATGGAGGGTTCATCCAATATGTACATGACACCTACAAGGCCTGCGCCAATCTGGCTTGCAAGCCGGATACGCTGAGCTTCTCCTCCAGATAAAGAATCTGCTTTTCGGTCAAGCGTTAAATACTCTAATCCGACATTAGCAAGGAAAGTTAAGCGATCTCGTATCTCCTTCAAAATTTTTGACGCAATTTCACCCTTCGAGCCCGGTAGTGTAAGACTATCAAAATAACTTAAGCAATCTGCAATAGGTTTGGAGGTGATGTCTGGAATGGTTAATTCTTCTATAAATACGTTTCGTGCCGCTTTATTTAATCGAGCTCCATGGCATTCGGGACACGCTTGAACGCTGATATATTGCGACAAATCATCGCGAACTGAGTCTGACTCTGTTTCGTGGTAACGACGTTGTAAGTTTGGAATAACACCTTCAAATGCATGTGAACGAGTCATTTTATCTCCACGTTCATTGATATACACGAAAGAAATTTTATCTTTACCTGAACCATTTAAAATGTGTTTCTTGTGTTTTTCAGGAATGTCTTTAAATGGCAATTCGATATCAAACTCATAATGTTCCGCAAGAGCCTGTAGCTGTTGAAAATAGAAGATGCTACGTCTTCCCCAGCCTCGAATAGCGCCTTCAGCAAGCGTTAGACTATCATCTACAACAATAAGACTTGAATCAAAAAGTTGGTGTGTTCCTAGACCATCACAGGTAGGACAGGCTCCGTTTGGATTATTAAAAGAAAAGAGCCTTGGTTCAAGTTCGGTAATACTGTAACCACAGACAGGGCAGGCGAATTTGCTTGAAAAAATATGAATTTCTTTTGGTGAATCCATATTAATCACTTTTGCGATGCCATCGGACAGTGTCAGGCAAGTCTCAAACGACTCGGCAAGGCGCAGTTGTAAATCTTTTCTTACTTTGAAGCGATCTATTACGACTTCAATGGTATGCTTCTTGTTTTTTTCTAAGGTCGGAGCATCATCTAAATCAACAACTAAGCCGTCAATGCGTGCACGAATAAAGCCTTTTGATAATAAATCACTAATAGTATGTAAGTGTTCGCCTTTACGGTCTTTGACTACTGGGGCTAAGAGCATTAGCTTTGTATCTACGGGTAACGAAAGGACTTTATCCACCATTTGTGAAATGGTTTGTGCTTCTAAAGGCTCTCCATGGTCAGGGCATCTTGGCTGTCCTGCTCTGGCAAACAATAATCGTAGATAATCGTATATTTCAGTAATTGTTCCAACGGTAGATCGTGGATTATGAGATGTGGACTTTTGCTCTATTGATATGGCGGGTGACAGGCCTTCAATATGGTCAATATCTGGTTTTTCCATCATTGATAAAAATTGGCGTGCATACGTTGAGAGTGATTCAACATAGCGCCTTTGCCCTTCAGCATAAAGCGTATCAAATGCTAAAGACGATTTCCCTGAGCCAGAAAGACCCGTTATGACAATGAGTTTGTCCCTTGGAATATCTAGGTCAATATTTTTGAGGTTATGGGTACGCGCCCCTCGAATGGTGATATTATCCATTTGTCTCCGACCCTGTAATAAAACATAAAAATCATTATACGTATTTGTTAAAATAACTGTCTATTTTTACAGTAGTTATGATAGAGCTTCAACGCTATTTTTTGTAAAATATGAATTTATCAACATTTCTTTTTTAATTTTACGCGGTACCAACTTTATTATGGATGCATTCGAGCGTCGTTCAGTGATTGCTCTGGCAACGGTGTATTTATTCCGTATGCTGGGTCTCTTTCTTATCATACCGATCATTAGTATTTCTGCAGTGGATCTGAATGGGGCGAATACGGCTTTAATTGGTACAGCAATTGGCATTTATGGCTTAACTCAAGCGTTATTACAAATTCCAATGGGAATGTTGTCAGATAATGTCGGCCGTAAGAAAATTATTATAATCGGCCTTATTTTGTTCGCACTTGGTAGTATTTTATGCGCAAACGCAAATGACATTATTAGTTTAATTGTCGGTCGTGCAGTTCAAGGCTCGGGAGCGATCGCTAGTACATTGATGGCTCTTCTTAGTGATGTGACTCGCGAACAAAATAGAACCAAAGCGATGGCAACAGTGGGTATCAGTATTGGAGTATCCTTTATGCTATCTCTTGTTTTAGGTCCATGGTTGTATTCATTAATTGGTTTATCAGGTTTGTTCTACTTGTCTTTTATCTCGTCCTTGCTCGGCATACTTTTAATTATTTGGATGATTCCAAACATAACGCAACATACGTTCAGAAGAGATACGACGCCCAGTTTATCGGCATTAGGAAGGGTTTTGAAAAATACTCAACTAGGCTCTATGAATGTCAGCGTGTTCTTATTGCATGCAAGTCTAACTGCGTTATTTATTTGTATTCCCAGTTTCTTAATTATTCAGTTTGACTTCCCTTTATTAAATCATAGTTGGCTTTACTTATTAGTCATGGGATTGGCGTTTATTGGTATGATACCATTAGTCATTATTGCGGAAGCGAAAGGGAAAATGAAACAGGTCATGACAGCTGTTATGTTTCTGCTGTCTATTTCCATTATGTTAATGGCATTTATACCAAGTATGGTCTTGTTTGGTGTGTTGCTGTGGGTTTATTTTGTGGCTTTTAATACATTAGAAGCGACCTTACCATCGGTTGTTAGTAAACTGTCTCCCGTGGGCTATCGTGGAACAGCCATGGGGGTATTTTCGACTCATCAATTCTTAGGTGCTTTTATTGGTGGTGTTGGCGGTGGATGGTTGTTGCAAAGCACGTCTGTAGAAACGTTGTTTATTACGGTAGGAGCGGCCTTATTTATTTGGTCTTTGTTATTGTTGAACCAGCCTGCACCCCCAACGCTAACCAGTTTGGCGTTTAGTCTAGACAGCTATAATAATGAAGACATCAAAGAGTTATCGTTACAATTAATAAACATCCAAGGAGTGGAAGAAATGCAATTATTTGCAGATGAAAAAACAGCGTATTTAAAAATTAATAAACAACAATTAGACAGAGATGATTTGCTGCGTGTTGTACCGCAGATAACTCTTTAAAGAACATGAATAGAAGAATTGGAGAAGGTCATGGCACGTGGAATAAATAAAGTTATCCTAATCGGTAACGCAGGTAATGATGCAGAAGTTCGCTTTATGCCTAACGGTGGCGCTGTTGCAAATGTTAGCCTAGCAACATCTGAAAGCTGGAGAGACAAGCAAACAGGTCAGATGCAAGAGCGTACAGAATGGCATCGAGTGTCTTTTATGGATCGTGGTAATTATCGTTTGGGTCAAATCGCAGGCGATTTTATTAAAAAAGGCGCGAAGGTTTATGTTGAAGGCTCCCTGCGTACTCGTGAGTGGGAAAAAGACGGTGTGAAGCGTTACACGACGGAAATCATTGCCAGCGAATTGCAATTGCTTGATGGGCGCAACGATCAAAGTGGTGGTCAAGGCGGTTATGATAATAACCAGGGTGGTTATCAGCAACGCCCAGCAGCCCAGCCTCAAGGTGGCTATGGTAATCAGCAGCCAAATCAAGGCTATGGTCAACCCGCATCTGGCGGTTATGGTCAAGCGCCACAACAGGCGGCATCACAACCTCAAACAGCGCCTGCTCAACCGCAATCTTTTGGTAGTTGGGGTGATGCGCCTCAACAAGCAGCACCACAACGTGCACCGACTCCTGCGCCTCAACCTGCAGCAGCACCAAAGCCTCAAGCGGCGCCTCAACCAGCGCCAAACTTTGATGATTTTGATGACGATATTCCTTTCTAATTTATATGTAATTAAAAAGTCGTAATGTGATGTTTTGGAAAAAACCCTGCTGTCGCAGGGTTTTTTATAAGAAAGGCTCAAGAGATAATTTTTGGGAAATGTATCTCAATTCTATTTAAGTTATTTTTATGGTTATATGATGTAACTACTCGGATAGACTTTGTTTATAGTATGGAAGGTGTGAAATATATTAAAATGTTCTTAGAGCGCCCCACTTCGTTTTAATATGTTGAACCGTTAGATGTGCTCTCAATCGAATACTTCCACTTTACAAATAATATAGATTATAAAGCGGAAGAGGCCTTTATGTATTTTTCAAATGTTCTATTTGTTTATCCACATCGGATAAGTGCCCTGTTTTTAACCAAATACGTGCACCTTGGTCTCCTGCTACACCCTCAATCCTTGATTTAATCGGTAGGCGTAACCAGCTGTGTTTGATTAGTCGGTCATTTTGTTCTTGCAGGGATCCCTCTATTATTAAAAGTTCTGCTCCTTGAGGAGTGTCTAGTTTAATCGATGCGTTTGATTCTAGCTCCAGTATACTGACTTCTTCGATGTGATCTTTATACAAAGGTGTAATAGATACGCCTAGTTGAGACCTTAACTTAACAGACCCCATTTTAAGAGTTTGCAAACGAATGTGGGTTCGATCTTCTGGTTGGAATTGCCAAAGTTTGACAAGCATAATACACCCGTCTTGAGAACTGGGCGTATGACTTGATTCTGGAGGGTTTCGGATATAAGAGCCAGTTGGAAAATCCCCGTGTTCATCTTGAAATACGCCATCTAGTACCAAAAACTCTTCCCCTCCAGTATGTACGTGAGAGGAAAATGCGCTTCCGGGTGCATAACGGACAATTGTGGTTGCCCGTGCTACTTCACTGCCCACTCGATCAAGAGGGCGGCGTTCTACTCCTTTCATGGGGGATGCAAGCCATTCTAGGGACTCGCTATGAACGACGACTCTTTTGCTAAAGTCCGCGGCGATTTTCATATCTGACTCCTACTCTGTAGTAATTTTCTCGTTGAAATGAGTATAAAAAATTATTGTTTGACACTTGGACGTTCTGCAACCAGAGTTAACCAACGGTGAACGTGAGTTAATTCAGCAGGAATTTCTATTTGTGCAAAACCTGCAAAACCAATGCCTGCATACAGTGTAATGTCTGCAATGGTAAACGTTTCGCCTGCAAGGAAGGTGCTGCTTGAGAGTACGGTATTAAAATAAGCTAATCCATTTAATGACTTCTCTTTCTGCTTTTGGCCCCATTCGTTGTTTTGGTATGTTTCTAATGCTGGACCTAGGCCGTCCGTAGCATGATGAAAGTAAGCGGCAACACAATCAAGTACCATTGATTCAGCACGTTTTTGTTGCATGTTAATGATGGCTCTTTCTTTTGCTGTTTCTCCTGTTAGCGATGGGCCTGAAAAATGCTGATCTATGTATTCTGTGATAGCCGTACATTCAGAAATAAAAGTTCCATCTTCCAGTTCTAAAACAGGCACACTGGCGGCTGGGTTTTTAGCTAGAAAGGCGTCCGTGCGGTGCTCCCCATTCATTAGATCTACAGGAATAAATGTAACGTGGGACGTCGCATTTTTCTCTGCTAAAGCAATGCGAACGCGTAAAGGGTTAGGGAAGTTTGCTACGTCATAAATTTTCATAAGTCATAACTCCAGTAATACAATCTATCGATAGATAGTTTAAATAAAAAATACACACCTCTTTTCTATTGTATCCAATAAGAAAAGAGGTTCATGAAGCAACAGATAGGCAGTTTTCAGAATCGTAACAATTAAAGTGCCTACCTAGTGGTAGATGATTACTCTAAAGTTCTATTTCTTTCTTGTCAATGTCTATCTACTGATTGATAATTCCATAAGTTTAAATTTGAGTAATGAAATATGACTAAAAAAGCAGCGCTTCTTCTAGCGGCGGAAAGTAAGGTGCGTGAAGGTGGTTACAGTAATTTTAGTTTTCGAGAGCTTGCTAAAGAAGTTGGGATAAAGAGCGCAAGTGTGCATTATCATTTTCCAACAAAAGCAGATTTAGGGGCTGAATTAGCTCGTCAATATGCGGATGGTTTCTTAGCTGCGTTGGGTAATTCTATTGATATCAAGGCTTCAGGTAAGAATCCTATTGATGTGTATGTGGGGCTTTTTCAGCAAGCATTGATTAACGATCAGCAAATGTGTCTTTGTGGTTTGCTTGGGGCTGAAAGCGACAGTTTACCCGAATCGGTTCGAGTGGAAACAAAGCGTTTTTTCGAACGCAATTTAGAGTGGCTTAATGATGCTTATTTATCCTTAGGTTATTCAGAAAAAAATGCTTATTACAGTTCGATAAAAACAATTTCTCTTTTAGAAGGCTCTATGATGGTTAGTAAAGCGATACAAAATAATGATATTTTTCTTGAGATGATTCATGCTGTAGATACGTAAAGACAGTCTAAATGAGGGGGTTGAGTTGGAATGTTGTGCATCATAAGTGGCTATTATCTTATAATAGGTAGTTTTAGGTTAGAGTAAGGTGTGTGGGGTTATAGTGGAAGATGACGATGATTTCTCTTTGTTTTCACAAGAAGTGGAGGGCATTAAACGGTTAAAAAGCTCAGCCATCTATCTTGGAAAAAGGGGGGCGAAGGTGGATTACTCAGTAAGGCAAGAAGCCGCGACTTTGGTTCCTGAAAAAGATCTAAATCACTTATCGGCAGACTATGTTGAACGCGTTGCTGCGTTAGATATTTTACAGTACAAAAAAGACGGTGTTCAGGACGGTGTATTTAAACGCTTACGTCAAGGAAAGTATGGCATTGAATCTCGTTTGGATTTGCATCGTCGGACGGTTGAGCAGGCTCGTCAGCAGGTCTATCAATTTGTTCAAGATTGTATGAAAAACGATATTCGAGTTGCTATTATCGTTCATGGTCGGGGAGATCGAACCCCCGACAGTGAAGCGACATTAAAAAGTTATTTAAATAAATGGCTTCGAGACCTAGATGATGTAATGGCGTTTCACAGTGCGCAAAAATACCATGGAGGAGGAGGCGCTGTTTACGTTTTGTTTAAGAAAAGTGAAAGAGCAAGACAAGAGAATTGGGAAAAACATCAAAAGCGCTAAATAATAATTCAATTAGACGTTGTTTTACTGTCATAGTAGGGCATTGGTCGTGTAGTAAAACGGCGTCATTTGCTATAATTTGCCAACTTTGTCTCCTACATAGAGGCATATCATTATTGTCTAAAAGTAGAGTCTGGTCATATCAGTCTAAATCATATTTATAGAGGTAGAGAATGACAAATAATACCGAGCATCATTCGGCATTTTCTTTTGTGCGCAGTGAATTTATCGATGCGCTGAATGTTGAAGTTTTTGAGTATGAACACAGCGTCACTGGTGCTAAGCATATTCATATTGCATCAGAAAATGATGAAAATGTATTTCTAGTGGGATTGAAGACGGTTCCAACGGACTCTTGTGGTGTCGCTCATATTTTAGAGCATACGGTATTATGTGGATCGGAACGTTTTCCTGTCCGTGACCCATTTTTTATGATGATTCGACGTTCTTTGAATACCTTTATGAATGCGTTTACCTCTTCGGATTGGACGGCTTATCCGTTTGCGAGTAAAAACAAAAAAGATTTTCGTAATTTATTGGATGTGTATTTAGATGCGGTATTCTTTTCTCGTCTAGATCCTCTGGATTTTTCACAAGAAGGTCATCGCTTAGAGTTTGCTGAACCAACAAATTCAGAGTCGGACTTGACGTTCAAAGGCGTTGTGTTCAATGAAATGAAAGGGGCGATGAGTTCCACGACATCTGTTTTGTGGCAGACCATCACCAAATACTTATGCCCGAATAATACGTATCATTTTAATTCTGGTGGTGAACCGACAGATATTCCTGATTTATCGTACGATGATTTAATCGCGTTTTATCGTACTCATTATCACCCATCAAATGCCGTCTTTATGACATTTGGTGATTTACCTGCGCTTGAGCTTCAAACTGAGTTCGAAGAGAAAGTTCTGAGTCGATTCGAACGCCTAGATAAAAAAATTGTTGTACCTAATGCAAAACGATACTTCTCTCCTGTACGTGTAGAAGAAGCGTATGCGGCTGAAGACGATAAAGAAGATGCGTGTCACGTCGTGGTTGCTTGGTTGCTTGGTGAAAGTACGGATCTTTCACAACAATTTGAAGCTGAGTTGCTTTCTAATGTGCTGTTAGACAATAGCGCTTCCCCGTTACGTAGAGCATTAGAAAGTTCAAAACTGGGTAAGGCACCTTCTCCAATGTGCGGATTAGAAGACAGCAATAAAGAAATGAGCTTTATGTGTGGTCTTGAGGGAGTTGCTCGTACGGATGCGGAAAAAGTAGAATCATTGATTATCGAAACCTTGAATCAAGTGGTTGAAGATGGGGTTCCCCAAGAGATGGTTGAGGCCATGCTGCACCAATTGGAATTGAGCCAGCGTGAAATCGGTGGCGACAGTTATCCATTTGGTTTGCAATTGATTTTAGGAGGCTTATCTACAGCAATGCATTCTGGAGATGTTATTGCTCAACTAAATCTAGATCCTGTTATTGCAGATCTACGAGAACGAATTCAATCACCAACATACATTGCGGATTTGATCCAAAACCTCATATTAAGTAATGCCCACCGAGTAACGGTTACTCTACGTCCTGATTCAGAGTTAGAAAGTCGTCGTGATCAGGCCGAAAAAGACCGTTTAGCGCAAATTAAAGCCGGTTTATCCGCTGTAGATGCTCAAGAAATTATAGAGAGAAGTGAGGCGTTAAAAGAGCGTCAATCTCAAGTAGATGACATGAGTGTTTTACCTAAAGTTGGATTAGAGGATGTCCCTGCGAAGCTGCCGAGCTACGCAAGCGAACAATTAGAACAAGCTCTGCCAGTGACGTTTTATCCACAAGGCACGAATGGTTTGGTATACCAGCAATTAGTAATCGATTTACCTGAATTAGATGAAGAAGAGACGGCGTATCTACCGTTATTCTCTTATGTATTAACAGAGCTAGGAGCTGGTGAATTTGATTATTTAGCGATGCAAGAGCGTCAAGCTCAAGTGTGTGGTGGAATTGGAGCATCAACTTCGTTAAGAACAACATTGGAGGATCGCCAACAATTAGGTGCCTATTTTGTTGTGTCCTCGAAGGCGTTAGTTTCTCACTTTTCCAAAATGAGTGAGCTGATGTATGACAGTGTGTGCTCTCCTAGGTTTGATGAACTGGATCGCGTAAAAGAGCTGGTGGCTCAACGCCGTGCCCGCCGTGAGCAATCGATTACTGGTCAAGGCCATATTTTAGCCATGACTGTGGCTTCTAGTGGGATCTGTGGTTTAGCGAGTCAGCAGGAAGCATGGGGAGGCATGTCTGGTATTCAGTCATTGAAAACATTAGATGACACATTGAAAACGGATCAAGCAGCACTTGCAAACCTGATGGCGGTTTTCTCACGTATACATGGTAAATTGCTTACTTCTAGTAAACAGTTGCTAGTGGTAGGTGAGGAGCAACAGCAAAAAGATCTATTAGAACAGGTAGATAAAGTCTGGTCCCGTTTGGATAAGGGGAAAGCAGCAAATGCGTTTGCACTGCAAGTAAAAGAAGAGACAGTGAAGAAGGCATGGCTAACTTCTACCCAAGTCAACTTTTGTGCAAAATCGTTTAGAACTGTGATGGGTGTGCATCCTGATGTTGCTCCGCTGACTGTTTTAGGTGGCTTCTTACGTAATGGCTATTTACATCGTGCCATTCGCGAGCAAGGGGGGGCATACGGTGGAGGGGCTACTTTTGACTCAAATATTGGCGCGTTCCGCTTCTATTCATACCGAGACCCACGATTAGCGGAAACATTGGCAGATTTTGATGCGTCATTAGAATGGTTAGAGACAACAGAGCATACTGAAGAGGCATTAGAAGAAGCTGTGTTAGGTGTAATTGGCTCAATGGATAAACCTGGCTCTCCTGCTGGGGAAGCTCAAGGGGATTTCTTTGTACAACTGCATGGTCGTACGAAAGAGCATAGAGAAAGGTTTAGGGCACAGATCTTATCTGTCTCTATTGAGCAGTTACAAAATGTCGCGAAGCGCTATCTAACACAAGGAAACGAAAGCGTTGCTGTAATTAGCTCTTTAAACCAAAAAGACACTTTGGTTTCTTTAGGTTTTGATACAACAACATTATAAAAATAAGACTAAAGGCCATTATCGTTATAATGGCTTTTAACAAAACGCAATGGATAATTGAATGGATCAGTTTCATGATATTCGCCCCTATAACGATGACGAAGTTGTAGGGGTATTAGAGAATTTAATCAATACCCCCGATTTTATTAGTACAATTATTGGTTTTCGGTTTCCTTCATGTCCTGCATTTTTACAGACACCATTATCATGGGTTGTTAAATGGGTGCTAAGACGTCAGGTTGCAAATATTAATGGTGTGGATGACCTACAAATACGCACTGCCAGTTACATGGCTCGTATGATTAAAACAACGACGACAAATGTTGAATATAGAGGGGTTGAAAAGTTAAGAAAAGGCACGGGTTATCTTTTCATTTCAAATCATCGCGACATCGCAATGGACCCAGCTTTTGTAAATTATGGCTTGTTTATGGCAGGAATAGACACAGTACGTGTTGCTATTGGGGACAACCTCTTGCGCCGTCCTTTCGTTTCGGACTTAATGAGGTTAAACAAAAGTTTTATTGTTAAGCGTTCTGTAGCGGGTGTTCGTGAAATGATGCTGGCTTTTGGTCAATTGTCTGATTATATCAATCACTCTATTACTCAAGAAAACTGTAATATTTGGATTGCTCAAAAAGAGGGTCGAGCGAAAGATGGGCTGGATAAAACAGATCCAGCGATTATCAAAATGTTTTACATGAGCAAAAAGAAAAAAAGCTCTTTTCCTGATGCCATGAAAGAGTTGAACATTGTCCCTGTTTCTATTTCTTATGAATATGACCCTTGTGCGTTAGATAAAGCGGCTGAATTGGTTGAAAAATCAACAACAGGAGAATATGAAAAAGCGGAATTTGAAGACATTGATAGTATTAAAAATGGCATAGTTGGTCAGAAAGGAAACGTTGTTGTGACGTTTGGTGATGTACTGACGGACGGTTATGATACTCCTGATGAATTGGTTGCAGAAATTGATAGGCAAATTATTGAAAATTATGCAATTCATTCAACAAATAAAGCAGCAGCGGCTTTGCTAGATTCTCAAAATCCTACAGACCCAGATTTTTCTGAGTATATGAAAAGTTGCCCAGAAAGTTTGCGTAAAACAGTATTAACTATGTATGCAAACCCTTTAATACAACAACTAAAGCAAAATACAATTAAAGAATAGATCTAAAAGGAGAGGTTTAATGAATGGGCTTCGGTCTTTAAGAGGAGTGATAGGCTCTATTTTATTTGGCATTTGCTATGTGGTGCTTACGATTCTATCTGGTGTGGTATCACCACCCATTGCTTTGTTATTTAAGCCGAAAAACCGACAGCTTGTCTTGAATGTGCATAACTTTATCTTGTTGGCCTTATTTAAGCTTTTTTGCGGTGTTACGATTCGCGTTCAAGGCCGTGAGAATTTAACCAAGGGTAAACCTGTTATTCTGGTAGCTAATCATCAATGTGAGTGGGAAACTTATTTTTTACAAGTATTGGTGACACCGTTATCAACGGTATTAAAAAAAGAGCTATTGTCTGTGCCCTTTTTTGGATGGGGGCTGCGTATGGTTCAGCCAATTGCCATCGATAGAAGTCAAAAAAGTAACGCATTAAAGCAAATACTCAAGCAAGGCAAGGAAAGAATTGAAGATGGCCGTTCAGTGTTGATTTTTCCTGAAGGAACTCGGGTTAAGGTTGGTGAAGAGAAAGCGTTTAATAAGGGAGCGGCTATGCTCGCAACGTCTTCGAATACATCTATTCAGCCTATTGTCCATAATGCTGGATATCTTTGGACGAGTAAATCGTGGAGAAAATACTCTGGAGTGATAGATGTTGTTATCGGCCCTGAAATTTCGCCTGAAGGTAAGAAGACAGGTCAGTTGCATGATGAAATGCAAGCGTGGATGAGAGCGGAGATGGCAAAGTTACCAAAAAGTAGGTAGGTCTCTACTTTATTTCATTTACTGTAAAATAAAGAAATAAAAAACCCAACATTAAGTTGGGTTTTTTATTGCGGATAGAAAAGCTTTTAGTCTTGGTATTTCTTGAATACTAAGCTGGCATTTGTGCCACCAAAGCCAAAGCTATTTGACATAATGTGGGTTAACTCAGCATTGTCTTTACGAGTTGTTACCACTGGGATATCACCAGCTGCTGGGTCAAGCTCGTCAACGTTTGCTGACGCTGTAATGAAATTATTTTCCATCATTAATAAACAATAAATTGCTTCATGTACGCCTGCAGCACCTAAAGAATGCCCAGATAATGATTTCGTAGAACTGATTAATGGAATGTCTGCTCCGAACGTCTCATTAACGGCTTGTAATTCTTTCATATCACCTGCTGGGGTACTTGTTCCATGAGTGTTGATATAGTCAACTTTGCCATCAATAGTGCTCATAGCCATTTGCATGCAGCGTACTGCGCCTTCACCAGATGGGGCTACCATGTCATAACCATCAGATGTTGCACCATAACCTACAAGTTCAGCATAGATTTTTGCTCCACGTGCTTTTGCGTGTTCCAGCTCTTCAACAACCAACATGCCGCCACCGCCAGCGATAACAAAACCATCACGGTTTGCGTCATAAGCGCGAGATGCCTTTTCTGGTGTGTCATTGTATTTAGATGAAAGTGCGCCCATCGCATCAAACATACAGGTTTGAGTCCAGCTTTCTTCTTCACCGCCACCTGCAAATACAATGTCTTGTTTGCCCAGTTGAATAAGTTCCATTGCATTACCAATACAATGAGCACTGGTTGAGCAGGCTGAAGTAATTGAGTAGTTAACGCCTTTAATTTTAAACGGAGTAGCTAGGCAGGCAGAAACGGTACTTCCCATTGTTTGAGTTACACGGTATGGGCCAACACGTTTAACGCCTTTCGCACGTAATGTATCAGCAGAATCTACTAAGTTTTGTGCGGATGCACCACCGGAACCTGCAATTAAGCCTGTTTTGATGTTAGAGACTTGGTCTTCAGTAAGACCAGAGTCCAGAATAGCTTGTTGCATAGAGACGTATGCGTAAGTCGCAGCAGGTCCCATGAAACGGCGTGTTTTACGGTCAATTAGATTATCTGAATCTAAATCAACACGACCACAAACGTGGCTGCGAAAGCCCATTTCTTTATAGTCTTCGGCAAATCGAATACCAGATTTGCCTTCCAATAATGAGTTAAGAACGCTGTTCTTGTCATTGCCAAGACAGCTTACGATACCAAGACCAGTTACAACTACGCGACGCATAGAAAGTGCCTCTCTATTCTTTATCTTTTTTAGAAGTTTTCAGTGGAGGTAAATAAACCAACACGTAAGTCTGTTGCGGTATAAATGACTCGACCGTCAACAGCAACCGTTCCATCAGCAATACCCATAACGAGCCTGCGTTCAATTACTCGTTTTAACTGAATGTTAAAAGTAACTTTTTTTGCAGTTGGAAGAATTTGACCTGTAAATCTAACCTCGCCGCAGCCTAGTGCACGACCTCTGCCTTTATTACCTTTCCAGCCAAGGAAAAATCCAACAAGCTGCCACATTGCATCTAAGCCTAAGCAGCCTGGCATGACTGGATCACTTGGGAAATGACAGTCGAAGAACCAAAGATCTGGGGAGATATCAAGCTCAGCATGGATCTCTCCTTTTCCGTGTTCACCGCCTTCAGCAGTAATGTTAGTAATACGATCCATCATCAACATGTTACCGACAGGTAATCTTGCGTTACCGTCGCCAAACATTTCTCCGTAACCGCATTTTAATAATTCGTCTTTTTCAAACGATGAAGGTGTAGTCATTGTAATCCTATTCCCCTTAGCTATATGGTGTGACTTTAACGTACACCGCTATGGTCCAATTTGCGTTTTTAAAATTTGCCAAATTATATCGGTTCAAGCTGGTAATATGAACGTTTGTATGGAAAAAAACCAACTTAGCATATAAAAAGCCATAAAAACACTTAACAAGCTCGACTCTTGGGTGTTTTACAAATGTTTTTTTATACAACTTGATTGCTTGATATTAAATTTGATTATAATTCGATGGTGTGCTTTACCAACAAATTACAGTGAAAGTGTTTCTCGTCGCTCTCACCGTAATTGAGGCTATTTTTATTGCTAAGACTTCCTTTTGACTGATGCTTTAGCAAGTTCAATTAAGGCTGTTTTGTAAGTGCTTTCAGGTAAATGGGCAATTGCATTACACGCAAGAGTGGCTTGCTCTTCGGCTTTCTTTTGAGTGTATTCTATAGCGCCAGATTCAGAAACGTCTTTTATAATTTGTTCCATATGTTCTAATCCACCATTAATAATGGCTTCTTTAACACGGTGCTTGGCCGCATCTGAGCCGTACTTCATAACATGGATCAACGGAAGTGTTGGTTTGCCTTCGGCTAGGTCATCGCCAACACTCTTGCCCATTTCTTCCGCTGTACTTGTGTAATCCATGACATCGTCGATGAGTTGGAAAGCCGTTCCGACATGCATGCCATATTTTGCCATTGCACTACTGTCTTGTTCGGAGGCCTGAGCTATAACAGCACCACATAAAGCGGCGCCTTCAAACAGCTTTGCTGTTTTGTATTGGATTACTTTTAGATAGCTTTCTTCCGTTGTGTTAGGGTCGCCACAGTTTATTAACTGTTGAACTTCACCTTCAGAAATAATATTGGTGGTTTCAGACAGTATTTGCATACAGCGCATACTGCCGACTTCGACCATGATTTGGAACGCGCGAGAATATAGAAAATCACCAACAAGGACGCTAGGAGCATTGCCCCATTCTTCATTGGCTGTTTTTTTTCCACGTCGCATATCCGACTCATCCACAACATCATCATGTAGAAGTGTTGCTGTGTGGATAAATTCGATAATTGTTGCCAACCGAATCATATTGTTATTATTAGTGTTTTTTTCTGGCTCTTTGTAGCCGCACGCCCTTGCGGACAGTAAGACCATTAGTGGTCTTAAGCGTTTGCCACCATTACTAATAATGTAATAGCCAATTTGCTCAATAAGAGGAATGTCGCTTTTTAATTGCGATAAGATGTGTGTATTGACGTTGGCAAATTCATTAGCAACAACATCATGGATTGGGTTGGATTGCATGCAGTTTCCGAAAATTAGTAGTCTTAGGCTGACCCATAAGTTGACTCATGCTAGGTAAGTGAGGGCTTTTGGTCAACCCATAGATGAAAATTCCCACATCATTAGGCTTTTTGCTTGTTAAATACGCTTCATTATCGTACAATTCTGCGTCCGATTTATCCACATTTTGCTCCCTATCATATGGTAATCTAATATTCGTTCTGATGAATTCCATCGAACTTGTATTGGGCCACTACCACTAGAAGTAGGTCAAATTATTCCAGTAGCCGGATAAATCTTATTGGAGAGAAAAACATGTTTGCAGTTATTAAAACTGGTGGTAAGCAATACCGCGTTAAAGAAGGCCAAGTCCTTAAAATTGAAAAATTGGATGTTGAAGCAGGTAATTCTGTTGATTTCAATGACGTATTGCTAGTAAGCAATGGCGATGATGTTAAAATCGGTGCGCCTGTTGTTGATGGTGCATTAGTAACTGCTGAAGTTGTTGCTCATGGCCGTGGCGATAAAGTTAAGATTATTAAGTTCCGTCGTCGTAAGCATTCTATGACGCGTATGGGTCATCGTCAGTGGTTCACAGAAGTTAAAATTACTGCTATCAAATAAGCGTAATTGATTCAATATTAAGGGGTGTAAATTATGGCTCATAAGAAAGCCGGTGGTAGTACTCGTAACGGTCGCGATTCCGAGTCGAAACGATTAGGTGTTAAGCGCTTTGGTGGTCAAGTTGTTATTCCTGGTAACATTTTGGTTCGTCAACGTGGTACGCAATTCCACCCAGGTGAAGGTGTTCGTTGTGGGAAAGACCACACATTGTTCGCTGTAGCTGAAGGTCAGGTTAAGTTTGAAGTTAAAGGTAGATTGAAGCGTCGTACAGTTTCTGTAGTTGCTGCTTAAGTTTCTTTGAACTCGGAAAAGAGCTCCGCAGCAGCGGGGCTTTTTTTTTGGAAAAAAATTATATACTAGTTAACACTAGTGATTTGTTATACATCTATTGTTATACACCTAAGAGGTGACACTGTGAAATTCGTTGATGAAGCCAGTATCTATGTTCGAGCAGGCAAAGGCGGTAATGGCTGTTTAAGTTTTTGGCGCGAAAAATTTGTTGCAAAAGGCGGCCCTGATGGTGGTGATGGCGGAGATGGCGGTAGCGTTATTTTAGAAGCCGATGCCGCATTGAATACGCTGATTGACTATCGTTATACGCGAAGTTACCAAGCTGAATCTGGTGAAGGCGGTAAGGGTCGTGATATGACTGGGCCAAAAGGGGGAGATTTAATTTTAACTGTCCCTGTAGGTACAACCGTTATTGACGAAGATACAGGGGAGACCTTAGGTGATCTGACTCGTGATGGAGAGCGCTTGAAAGTTGCTCAGGGTGGCAATAAAGGGCTAGGTAATACTCGTTTTAAATCGAGTACCAACCGAGCGCCTCGACAAACAACGAAAGGCACGGAAGGGGAAGAGCGTTCTTTAAAACTTGAGCTTAAATTGTTGGCGGATGTTGGTTTGTTGGGTTTGCCTAATGCGGGTAAGTCTACTTTTATTCGTTCTGTTTCTTCGGCCAAACCAAAAGTGGCAGATTACCCTTTTACTACCTTGGTGCCTAATTTGGGTGTGGTAAAAGTTAAGAAGCATCAGAGCTTTGTGATTGCTGATATTCCAGGGATTATTGAAGGCGCTGCAGATGGTGCTGGCCTGGGAATTCGCTTTTTGAAGCATTTAGTTCGTAACCGGGTGTTGTTGCATTTAGTTGATTTGGCTCCTTGGGATGATATTACGCCTGCAGAAGCCGCTGTTATTGCTGTTAATGAGTTGCATCAATTTAGCCCTACTTTGGGGGGGCGAGAGCGTTGGTTGGTTTTGAATAAGATCGACATGGTGCCAGAAGATGAGTTGGAAGAACGTTGTCAGTCTGTTATTGATGCGCTGGGTTGGGAAGGCCCAACATATAGAGTGTCTGCTATTTCTGGAGAAGGAACGCAAGTTCTTTGTTTGGATTTGATGACAGCGCTTGATGAAAGACGCTTGTTATTGAAAGATGATGCTGAGGCTCGAGAGGCTGAAGAAGAGATGCGTCAGAAAATTGACGAAGAAGGTCGAGAGCGTATTCAACTATATCGTGCAAATAAAAGGGCGGAAGCTCAAGGCGATATGGATGATGACGATTTTGATGATGATGACTACGACGTGGAAGTTGAATACGTTAAATAGTGTTCTTGTTCTGCGTAATTAAGTGGGGAAGCCAATACCATGGATATCCGAAATAAAATAGCGCAAGCTCAGAGAATTGTTGTGAAGATAGGGAGTGCTTTACTGACAAATGATGGACAGGGCCTGGATATAGAAAATATTGGAAAGTGGGTTGAGCAAATTGCTCACCTGCGTGAATCGGGTAAGGAAGTGGTGTTGGTTTCCTCTGGCTCTATCGCTGCAGGGATGACTCGGTTGGGTTTTACTACTCGCCCTAAGCAAGTGAATGAATTGCAAGCTGCGGCGGCGCTAGGGCAAATGAAGTTGGTGGGTTTGTATGAATCTCACTTTGTAAGGCATGGCTTGCACACGGCTCAAATTTTGTTAACACATGATGATCTTTCTAATCGTCGTCGTTATCTCAATGCTCGATCAGCCTTAAGAACTTTATTGTCTTTTGGCGTTGTTCCGATTGTTAATGAAAATGACACCGTTGTAACGGATGAAATTCGTTTCGGTGATAACGATACGCTTGGCGCGTTAGTGGCGAATTTAGTGGAAGCGGATGTGCTTATTATTTTGACAGACCAGCTGGGCTTGTTTGATAAAAACCCTAGAGATCATGAAGATGCCGAATTGATTTCTCATGCGTTTGCTTCCGATGAGCGTTTAGAGAGCATGGCTAGCGGTGGTGCGGGTACTTTAGGTAGTGGTGGCATGCTGACAAAGGTGCGTGCTGCTCATTTAGCTGCTCGGTCAGGTGCGGATACCTTGATAGCTTCAGGAAGAGAAGAAGACGTTATTTCTCGAGTCGTATCTGGGGAGATAATTGGGACGTGGCTGCAACCGGAGTATGGGCGAATGGCTGCTCGCAAGCAGTGGTTGGCTGGGCATTTGAAGAGTCGAGGGGATTTGGTCTTAGATGCGGGTGCAGTTAAGGCATTGCGCTCTGGAGGAAAAAGTCTTTTGCCTGTTGGGGTGAAAGATGCTGAAGGTAGTTTTTCTCGAGGTGATATGGTTCGTTGCGTCGATGAATCTGGCGTTCTTATTGCTCGAGGTCTTATTAATTATGGTGTCGCAGAGACGTTAAAGTTGCTAGGCCGCCCTTCTGTGGAGATTGGTTCCATTTTAGGTTATGAAGGTGAGTCCGAATTAATTCATTGTGATGATTTGGTGGTTGTGTAGTCAAGTAGCATTAAAGGGGTTGTGATGGCTAAGCCTTGTCGACATGGTGTGTCTCGTATATTGTCTGCAGTTAAATACTCTTGCCAAGGGGGGTGCTCAGTAGAAGAACGAGGTGGCGTTTAGGTAGGAAGTGGTTCTTTTTATTGTTGCTGTTCCTTTGGCTCTATGGTTGGGTGAGTCTAGAGTTGAGCAGGTATTGATGATTTTTTCTGTTGCATTGGCTGTGATTGTTGAAGTGTTCAGCTCAAGCGTTGAGGCGGTTGTGGATCGCATTAGTAATGAGCATCATGAATTGTCCGGTAGGGCTAAAGATTTGGACTCTGTGTCAGTGATGTTGTCTTTGTTGTTGGCGACGTTTGTTTGGGGAATGTTGCTTTTCTGATGTGCTGGCGAAATGTAAGCTATAAAAAAACCGGCATAGGCCGGTTTTTTTACGGTCAAATTAAGCGATGGCTTTGATTTGAGCGTTTAAACGGCTCTTATGGCGAGCTGTTTTATTTTTGTGATAAAGACCTTTAGTGGCCGCTTTATCCAATTGAGAGGTTGCTACAACATAAGCTGCTTGAGCTTCTTCTTTGTTGCCTGCTTTGATAGCTGCATCTACTTTTTTCAAGTAAGTGCGCACCATTGAGCGTAGGCCACCATTGTGAGCGCGACGTTTGATCGCCTGGCGCGCACGTTTTTTTGAACCGGCGGAATTTGCCACGGTTGGCTCCTTAAATTCGAAAATGAAACGATACAACAATGCGTTGTTTCGTGAAATGAATGTCAAGTGTAACTTGAAAATCTCGCGGCAAATTTTACCAGCTTTTGATCACACCACAACCCCAAACTGTAAATTATTCGATCAATATTACCTCTTTTTTCTTATTCTCTTACGATAATGGGTGTTATTCTTGCGGTTTTTCCGTAAAGGGTAGATTTTTTAATGCGACGAGAACCAAAATCAATTAAAAACGCATCATCTGCTTTGCTACGATCTGGCGTGATTGTTTCTATCTGTACGTTTTTGTCACGTATTTTAGGCTTGGTGAGAGACGCGTCTTTGGCGTTTGTTTTAGGGGCCAGTGGAAGTGCCGATGCCTTTTATGTGGCGTTTAAAATCCCTAATTTTTTTCGCAGATTATTTGCTGAAGGTGCCTTTTCTCAGGCGTTTGTTCCCGTATTGAGTAATTATAAGGTAAACCGAGAATACGAAGAAGTTAGAGCGCTTGTCGCTGCTGTGACTGGGTCGTTAGGGTTAATTCTGCTGTTAATGACAGTGCTTTTTATGTTGGGTGCGCCTTGGATTATTCAGGTTTTTGCCCCTGGTTTTTCTGATAATGCGGCTCAAATGGAATTGGGTGCAGAGTTGCTGGCGATAACGTTTCCTTATTTAATGTTTATTTCTTTAACTGCTTTGGCGGGAGGAATATTGAACAGCTATGGTGAATACGCAGTTCCTGCAATAACCCCAATATTTCTGAATTTGTCGCTGATTATTGCAACGCTTTTTTTTGCTATAGAGGCACATGATAAGGAAGAGGTTGTTGCGTGGGGCGTCTTTGCTGCTGGTATCATTCAGCTATTGTTTCAGATGCCCTTTCTAGCAAAGCTTAAATTGTTGCCAATGCCTACGGTGAACTTTTTCCATCCAGGTGTTAAGAAAATTTTGACATTAATGCTGCCTGCATTATTTGGTGTTTCTGTCAGCCAAATTAATTTATTACTGGATACGGTTTTAGCGTCATTTTTGAAAACAGGGAGCATTACATGGTTGTATTTGTCTGATCGTTTATATGAGTTACCTCTTGGTGTTTTTGCAATAGCAATTAGTACTGTTATATTGCCATCTTTATCTCGTAGCTTTTCGAGTGGGGAGGCGGGTAAATTTGTAAAAACGTTAGATTGGGGGGTAAGAATTATATTTTTTATTGCTTTACCGTCTTCAATAGCCTTGTTCTTTCTTGCTGAACCTTTGATCGCGACAATATTTTATCGTGGTGAACTTACTGAAAATGATGTTTTTATGGCTGCTCAAAGTTTGCAGGCTTATTCGTTGGGCTTGTTGTTTATGATGTTAATAAAGGTGTTTGCCCCTGGTTATTATGCTCGGCAAGATACTAAAACCCCCGTTCGTATTGGAATCATTGCCATGGTTGCTAATATGATTTTGAATGTGTTGCTTGTTGGGTCAATGGGTCATGTGGGGTTGGCATTGGCAACGTCCGTTTCATCTGCATTGAATGCCTTCTTGCTTTGGCGCGGTTTGCATCTTCAGGGGCATCACAAATTCTCAATAGAATGGCGGAAAATGCTCAGAGTGACCTGTTCAGGTTTATTCGTCCTTATTGCTTGTCTAGTCTGGCTTAACCAACAAGGTATTGCATGGACTTTGTTGTCTGACATTGAGCGAATCATGTATTTGTTTATTGTGGTTGTAGGTGGTGTAGCGGCTTACATAATCGGTGCAGGGCTTTTAGGTTTTCGCTTGAAAATGTTGAGAGTCTAATGTTCGAGCCTACCGCGGAAAGTAGAACTGCTATATAATCCCAATATTTTTCGGTAGAAAATAACTTTGCTTTACATGAGGCTCTATGGAGTTAATTAGAGGTATTCATAATATACGTTTGCACCATCAAAAGTGTGTGCTCACAATTGGTAATTTTGACGGAGTTCATATTGGTCATCAAGCCATATTGTCTCGTGTTAGATTCTTGGCATGTCATTACAATGTGCCATCTTGCATTATGATTTTTGAACCTCAACCCAGAGAGTTTTTTTCTAAAGGAAAAGCGCCAGCTCGAATTTCACGATTGAGAGATAAAGTGAGGCTCTTAGAGGGGCAGGGTATTGATTATGTCTTAGTCATGCCATTCAATAAAAGATTACAGCAACTGAATGCAAATGATTTTTGCCGTTCGATATTAACGGGGGGGTTGCAAGTCCGCCATTTAGTAGTTGGAGATGATTTTCGTTTTGGTTGTGATCGTCAGGGTGATTTTCAGTATTTACATCAGTTTGGTGCCGAAAGTGACTTTGTTGTGGAAAATACAATTTCGGTTGTGACGAAGAGCCAAGAGCGTGTAAGCAGTTCATTAATTCGAGCCTTACTTGCTGACGGTAAAGTGTCTCAGGCGGCACAGGCTTTAGGGCACGCTGTTGAATTGTCTGGCCGCGTTGTTTACGGTAAGCAATTAGGCAGAACGATCGGCTTTCCTACTGCTAACGTGTATTTGAAAATGGCCAAACCGGCCTTGACGGGTGTGTATGCCGTTGTGCTCACACATAAGGGTATTGATTATCCTTCTATAGCAAACGTAGGGACTCGACCTACAGTAGACGGCATATCAACCAAACTGGAAGTGAACATATTTGATTTTGATGGTGATTTGTACGGCGAGTATGTCAATGTACGCTTCTGCCAATTTATACGAGAAGAACGAAAAATGTCTGGCTTGGAAGAGTTAGAGGCACAAATTCAATTAGATAAAGAAAAAGCGCAACGCTATTTTATTAATTAGTGAACGATGATCTTTGAGGATAAATCGAAAAACCATGAGTGATTATAAAGCAACACTGAATTTGCCAGAAACAAGTTTCCCTATGAGAGGGGATTTGGCAAAACGTGAGCCTGTTATGCTAAAGCGTTGGCAGGAACTAGATCTATATAATAAAGTTCGTGAAGTGACTAAAGGTAGAAAGCCTTTTATTCTTCATGATGGTCCTCCATATGCAAATGGTAATATTCATATTGGACACGCAGTAAATAAAATCCTCAAAGATATTATTGTTAAATCAAAAACAGTAAGTGGTTTTGATGCGCCTTATGTTCCTGGCTGGGATTGTCATGGTTTACCGATTGAGCATAAGGTTGAGCAGTTAATTGGTAAAGCCGGTACTAAAGTTTCATATAAAGAGTTCCGTGCAAAATGCCGTGAATACGCTCTTTCTCAAGTTGCTGGTCAGAAAAAAGATTTTATTCGTCTTGGCATTTCTGGTGATTGGGAAAAGCCTTACCTTACAATGAACTTCCAAACAGAAGCCAACATTGTCCGCGCTCTTGGTGAAATTGCTAAAAATGGACACTTAGTAAAAGGGTTCAAACCTGTTTATTGGAGTGTTGTTGGTGGTTCGGCCTTGGCAGAAGCGGAAGTTGAGTATC
The DNA here is from genome assembly GCF_047525455.1 of Marinomonas phycocola. Classification (NCBI taxonomy): domain Bacteria; kingdom Pseudomonadati; phylum Pseudomonadota; class Gammaproteobacteria; order Oceanospirillales; family Oceanospirillaceae; genus Marinomonas; species Marinomonas phycocola. The sequence continues at coordinate 4,484 of NZ_JBLIXL010000004.1, read as the reverse complement.
AAGATAAAACATCACTTTCTCTAGATGTTCGTTATGTTGCTGTTGATCAAGATGAGTTCATTGCGAAGTTTGATAATGCTCAAGGTGAAGGTCAAGTATCAGTCGTAATTTGGACGACAACACCTTGGACTTTACCAGCAAGCCAAGCGGTCTCTGTTCACGCGGAATTCAACTATGTTTTGGTTGAACTGGATATGGGCGCAGGAAAAGAGCGTTTCGTTGTTGCTGAAGACATGGTTGAATCAATCATGACTCGTTATGGTGTTGCAGAATACCGTGTTGTTGGGCGTTGTGTTGGTGCGGATCTTGATAAAACATTATTACAGCACCCTTTTCTTGAAAAACAGCTGCCTATTATTCTTGGTGAACATGTTACCACGGATGCTGGTACGGGGGCGGTACATACTGCTCCAGATCACGGTGTAGATGATTTTAACGTAGGTCGTGATAATGGTCTTGGAACATTAAACCTAGTACAAGATAACGGTGTTTATGGTGAAGCAGCTGGTGAATTCGCTGGTTTACATGTTTACAAAGTTGATGGACCTGTTCTAGAAACGTTAGAAAAGCACAATACCTTGGTAAAACAAGACAAAATTTTCCATAGCTACCCTCATTGCTGGAGAACCAAAACGCCTTTGATTTATCGTGCGACGCCTCAGTGGTTTATTAGCATGACAGAAAAAGGCCTTTTGGATGCCGCTAAAAACGCCGTTGAAGGTGTGAAGTGGGTCCCTAGTTGGGGGCAAAATCGCATGGAAGGTATGTTAGGAAATAGCCCAGATTGGTGTGTGTCTCGACAGCGAACATGGGGGGTGCCGATTGCGTTATTCATCGATAAAGAAACACAAGAACTTCACCCAGAAACGCCGCGCCTTATTGAAGAAGTTGCGAAACGTATTGAAGTAGAAGGTATTGACGCGTGGTTTGATTTGGATGCCGCTGAGTTATTGGGTGATGACGCGGATAAATACAGTAAAGTAACGGATACATTGGATGTATGGTTCGACTCTGGTGTCACTCACTATTCCGTGATTGATCAGCGTGATGAGCTAAGTTTTCCTGCTGATTTATATTTAGAGGGGTCGGATCAGCATCGTGGTTGGTTCCAATCTTCTTTGAAAACATCGATAGCGATACGTGGAGTTCCGCCTTATAAACAAGTACTCACACATGGCTTTACTGTCGACGGCGATGGCCGCAAAATGTCAAAATCATTAGGGAATGTATTGTCCCCTCAAAAAGTGATGGACACATTAGGTGCTGATATTATCCGCTTGTGGGTTGCTGCAACTGATTACACTACCGAAATGACCGTGTCCGATGAGATTTTAAAACGTGTCGCGGATTCATATCGTCGTATTCGTAATACTGCTCGATTCATGTTGTCTAATTTGACTGGCTTTGACCCTGCTGTACATATTGTTGCTCCAGAGGATATGGTTGCATTAGATCGATGGATTGTAGATAGAGCGGCTAAGTTACAGCGAGAGCTGGATACGGCCTATAACGAATATCAATTTCACACGGTAAATCAAAAAATTCAAAACTTCTGTTCTGTTGAATTGGGTAGCTTTTATTTAGATATTGTTAAAGACCGTCAATACACAACACAAGAGAACAGTCTTGCACGTCGTTCAGCGCAAACAGCTTTGTACCATATCGTAGAAGCCTTCTCTCGTTGGATTGCCCCTGTGTTGAGTTTCACTGCTGATGAACTTTGGCAGGTTCTTCCTGGTGAGCGTGGTGAATCCGTGTTCCTTGAAACTTGGTATGAAGGGTTAACAGAGCTTCCTGAAGACACTCGGTTTGATCACGGTTTCTGGTCTATAGTTCAATCAGCAAAAGAATCTGTAAACAAAGTGCTTGAACAAAATCGTAGTGAAGGGAAAATCAAAGCTTCTCTCGGTACAGCATTGCACTTGTATTGTGATGGCGCTTTAAAAGATATCTTAGTGTCATTATCGGAAGAGTTACGCTTTATTTTGATTGCTTCAAAAGTGACAGTCTTGCCTTTATCTGAAGCGCCTGAGGATGCAGCCATGACTGATATAGATAATCTGAAAGTAAGTGTTGCATTAAGTGAACATGCTAAATGTGTCCGTTGTTGGCATCACCGTGAAGAAGTTGGTACGCGTGAGGCGCACCCTGAACTGTGCGATCGTTGTATTTCCAACTTACCAGATGGAGAGGGTGAGAAGCGCCTTTACGCATAATGATTTCAATAAGTGCGTTTAAACAAGCTCAGCGCTGGTGGGCGCTGGCTTGCATTTTAATTATATTGGATTGGCTTACGAAGCAGTGGGCCAATACAAGTTTGTATTATGGGCAAGAGGTTCCTCTCTTGCCTTTCTTTGACTTAACGCTTCGCTATAACACTGGGGCGGCATTTAGTTTTCTCGCCCAAGAAAGTGGCTGGCAGCGTTGGTTTTTTGCTGTGATTGCAATTGCGGTAAGTGTCGGTATTGGCTGGCGATTAATGAAAATTGGAAATGAGAATCGTTGGGAGTCTTTGTCTCTAGCGTTAATTTTAGGTGGAGCACTAGGTAATTTATATGATCGACTTGTCTATGGTCATGTAATCGATTTTATTCAAATTCATTGGCAACAAAGTTGGTACTTTCCTGCGTTTAATATAGCCGACAGTGCGATATCAATCGGAGTTGTTGTTATGTTGTTAGAAGGCTTCTTAAATAAGAAGAGCGATGAGTAACGAAATATGAGCCAAATTACAGAAAATAGTAATATTACATTGCACTTCGAATTGTCATTGGACGATGGTCAAATCGTTGATTCTACTTTCGATAAGGCACCAGCACAGTTTAATTATGGTGATGGAAACTTACTGCCTGCTTTTGAAGAAGCGTTGTTAGGGTTAGAAGAAGGGCAGAAGGCCTCATTTAATATGTCCCCTGAAAAGTCGTTTGGAATGAGAAATCCAAGTAATATTCAGCGAATGTCTCGCAGTCAATTTTCAATTGATATTGAAGAAGGCATGATTGTTTCTTTTGCCGACGTTGGAAAAAATGAGCTGCCGGGCGTCATTTCGGTTATTGGTGAAAAGGATGTTGAAGTTGATTTCAACCATCCTTTAGCCGGGCGGGACCTCGTCTTTAAAGTGGAAATTTTAAAAATAGGTAGTAGTGAATGAGCTTTACGATTCAATTAGCAAATCCTAGAGGCTTTTGTGCTGGTGTAGATCGAGCGATTGATATTGTAAATCGTTGTTTGGATTTATTCGAAGCACCAATTTATGTGCGTCATGAAGTGGTTCATAATAAATTTGTGGTGGCTACACTCAAAGCTCGAGGTGCTGTTTTTGTTGAAGAGCTTGATCAGGTTCCTGATGATAATATAGTTATTTTTAGTGCGCATGGAGTTTCACAAACGGTTCGTGCTGAAGCGGGTCGTCGTGGCTTGAAAGTGTTCGATGCTACCTGTCCATTGGTTACTAAGGTTCACCTTGAAGTTGTGCGATTTTCAAAGGATGGAATGGAATGTGTATTAATTGGTCATGATGGACACCCAGAAGTTGAAGGGACGATGGGGCAGTACGATGCAAGTAATGGTGGTGCCATCTATTTAGTAGAGAGCCCGGAAGATGTGTCACAACTAAAAGTAAGCAATCCCGATGCATTGTCCTTTGTTACACAAACGACGTTATCAATGGACGATACTTCGGTTGTTATCGATGCTCTGCGTCAAAAGTTTCCTAATATTCAGGGGCCAAAAAAAGATGATATATGCTATGCAACGCAAAATCGTCAAGACGCTGTGAAAGAATTAGCTCGAGAGTCAGATTTGGTCTTAGTCGTAGGTTCGGTTAATAGTTCGAATTCAAATAGGTTAAAAGAGTTAGCTGAACGAATGGGGTCTGTTGCTTACTTAATCGATAATGCTGAGGAGATACAAGTTAGTTGGCTTGAGAGTGTAAAAAGCGTTGGTGTAACCGCTGGAGCATCGGCTCCAGAGATTTTAGTGAATCGAGTAATAGAGAGATTAAAGCAGGAAGGTGGGAACGCCCCTATAGAAATAGAAGGTCGTGAAGAGAACGTGTTCTTCTCTATGCCTAAAGAATTACGAGTCGTGAACTTATAGTGATGACGTGATTGAAAAAAGGCGCTTCGGCGCCTTTTTTGTGTCAGTGGTATGACAGTTTTGTGTGATAAGTATACGGATTGGATGTTTTTTTATCTTTTCTGGTCTTTTTCAGGAAAAACATCAGAAAAGGGTTGCACTAAATCTGTAGATCCTTAATATACGCCCTCGCTGACACGGACAAGCACTCAGAACAACGAGTCACAGTCCAACAAGAAGAAAAAACATCGTTTTGATTTTACTTTCTTGTTTCTTAGTTAGCACGCTCTTTAAAATAGTTAATCAGATAATTTGTGTGGGCGCTCGCTGGAGACTTCGAAAACATTTTGAAGTCTTACGAGAGTCTATAACACTTTCAATTCGTTCTTGTTTGTTTGATTTATCAA
>NZ_JBLIXL010000039.1:0-12558 GCF_047525455.1 Marinomonas phycocola | reverse complement strand
AATCAAGGTAATAGAAACTTGGGGGGAGGATGTAAACATGAGAGATGACTCCTTGAGGAAAAGAAATCATCACTTTATGTGAATCGAAATTTGATTGTTATGTGTGGTTCGCTGGACGCTTACTATTTAGTCAAATGGAATTGAAAGTGAAAACCATACCTATCAATGCTCGAATATTAAGACATAAACCACCTTTTTTATTTATTTCTAGTTTTTCTTCTAAAGAAAAATATCAGGCAGAAGCCCTTATAGATCCTATTCCCAAAAAATATCAATGGTTAATGGATCACACTCTTAGCGCTATCTGTATAGAGTTTTCTGCTCAGCTTTTTGGCGCGCGATATAGGCTTGAGGGCGGAGATACTGCGAAATCTGGTTATATCTCAAAAGTCGATGAATTTAAGTGGGTTGGATCACCTTCTCATATACAGAGACTTACTGTAATGCTACGAGAAAAACGTGGTGATTTTTATGACTTCTCAGCAACTTATTTTGATGTAGATGATAATGAGTGTGCTTATCTCTGTGCGACTCTCTATATATCTTATGAAAAAGAAAGTAAGCATGATGTATTAGACCTAAATTATGATGCTGAAGAGCTCTCCGATGGAGAGTCTCTATGCAAAGTCCTCCCTTCTGAATTTCCTACATCAAGCACAATTGTCAAATTAAATAAAAAATGCTCAGTTTACAAAGGGCATTTTCCAGGTAATCCAATAACACCAGGTGTTTTACTTTTAGATGTGATGTCTTATTTTTCCATTCAGCAAATTGACCCGAATCAGATATTTGAATGGGAGCTAAATAGTGTATGGAATGTTGTTTTTCATACTGTAACTTTTCCAAATGATATTTTGGAAATTAAATCAAAAGTACTTGAAGATCAACTTAATTTTACCACTTTTTCTGTATCCCTTTTTAAAGGGAAAAAGAGATGTGTGCGAGCAAAAATGAAGTTTTAAAAAATATCTACTACAAGAGAGTAATGTAATGTTGGAGTTAAAAAGTTTTGATGAAATTGCTGATCATATTCGTATAAAGTCCATTTATGAAGGGTTGGAGTTAGAAGAATTAGGTATTGAGCTTGAAAAGGTGACTAACGATATTAATTTGTTTGATTCCTCTGGCTTAGATCTGGATTCTGTTGATGCTCTGGATATTATAGCTAGCGTCCAGAGAGATTTTGGTCTCGTGTTTCCTGAAATAGATCAAATGTTTATGGAGCAAAATTGCTCAACAGTTTCCTTGTTAGCGAAAACGGTTGAGCACTTTAAATCTATGTAACTCTCTCTAAACTCAAGGGAAAAATATTTATGAAGGTGCTTATTTTTGATCGTATAAACGATGTCTTGGCGGTTGCTCTGGCGAAGGAGTGGAAGCTGCAAGGAGGGACTTCTATTGACGCTTCAAGCAACGGGGGGATCGATTGTGTGTTAAATAATTGTCCTGAACCGCACGGCTTTATTTTTACTGAATCTAACTTTGATGAAACTGCACTGCTGAAAGAGTGCGGATTCAATCACGAGATGATTAGTCGTTATGGTGAAATGATTAATGATAAAATATCATCTCTCTTGAATGACTTCCAGATTGCAACAAAAGCTATGCTACCAGCTAGGAAAGGGCATGTTCTTTGTTTATGCCTTGATGATGTTTCCGCTCATATACTTGGCTTACCAGAAAGCCCTATTGTGAATCAAGCTCGAAATTCAGCAATGAAATCCCTAGCAAAAGAATATAGTCGCATTGGGATAAATTTCAATACAGTCATATATCAACCACCTAAAGAATAGGTAGCCCATTCTCATCAATCACTCCAATAAAAACCTCTAAAAAAAACGATCTAAACAGATATACTATATTTAATTTAACCTTATTATGAAGTTGCTATGAGAAGAGCCCATTAGAGTTTTTAGAACAGACTCAAAGCCCATTGCACTTTTCCAACCTTGCCTTTACCAAGTACTTTTTCGGCATCGGTAAACTTCCGACGTGCCTGTGCTACACACACGACAAAAACAGCTTCTATTAAGTCGTACGCCTGTTAGTCCAAATATGCGGTTCCTGACATCAAAAGGCGTGCTGTCCGCCCTAATTGAGCACGACTAATCTGATAACCTCCATCGACTTCATGAACAGTGACATCTATCGACATCGTGCCACCAGGGTGACCCAGTGAAACCCGCTGTGGATCACCGCGTTGACTTATGCGATAGCGATACGGTAGGGTGTGTTCGATACATGCGGCCACAGCCGTTCCCACAGCCCCGGTTCCTGGATAGGCTTTGGAGAATTGCCCCCGCGAATAAGAACGAACTAATAGGTCAATAGCGTCTTTACGGATCGGTTGCCCATTATCACTTTGGTAAGAGTACGCATCATCCATAATATGCACCAGCGGATTCATGTTACGCGATAAGCTTACTTCCAACTCCTTGGCTGAAAAGAAACCTAACTCCAACGCAACCGTCGCGCGGATGCAATCCAGTTTTTCAAGCAGAATTCGATTGGCTTGCAAGGTATCAATGCTGTCCGATGGCAGAATTTGGAGATCCCTTGCGTGGACAAAAATATGTAAATTGGCCATATCCACGACAGTCACATCTAAACTGCCTACACCGGGAATGGACATATGTGAGAGGCGTTCTCCACTGGGAAACAACCCGCGATTTAAACATGAACCGGAAAAGTCTTTGAAATCGAGGTCAATTCTGGGCCCTTGCCCTGGAACACCACCAATCGAAAAAGCGCCTGTATTATTCGGCACGCCATTGGTTACTGGTACAGTGGCTTCAATGACCCTCCCTGTGTTGCATTGCTCAATACGTATCTTACGGTGATCGCCATAAGTGCTCCCTACGCCTTGATGAGCGGCGTATAAGGCCACACCCGCACTAATATTACCACAGTTTGACTGCCAGTCGACGGTGGGGTGTTCCGTTCCGACCTGACCAAATAAGTACGATACATCACAATCAGTGCGCTGAGAAAGGCCAATGATCGCAACCTTACTTGTAAGTTTATCCGCACCACCCAGTCCATCAATTTGTCGCCGATCTGGAGTACCAAATAGGCGCAATATCATTGCATCTCTTTCCACTCCTGCCGGCGGAACTTCAGATGCGTCAATAAACACTCCTTTTGATGATCCCCCTCGTATAATTTTAGTCCTGACTTCCATATTAATCCTGCGGTTTGTTTTGAAGGTTGCTTACAGAGTTCTCGCGTGTAAGCAACCAAGATAACGCGTATATCCCCATTGAGCCTGCGACAGACAACAATAAGACCTGATTCATGCTCAGCCAGTTAGCAAACACAGCTACTAATCCACCGGAAATTGGGACGGTGCATAAAATTATTGCGATCATCGCGCCAAGCACTTGACCTAAGTTTTCGGCTGGAATATACCTGACGCGCTCAGTTCGAAGGTAAAGTACGAATAAAGACCGCATGATGATGAACCCAGTGTACAACAAGCAAAAGCCGACAAAACTGGATGACAAGCCCATCCAAACAACAAGTAACAACGAGGACACCAGCGACAGATTACCAACCAAAATCAAATTCCATTGGGTTATCCAGCGAGAGATCGCCGTCATAAAGACAATGACGCATAATGCGCTCCCACCATTTAAATAGCCAACCACATCCGGGCCTTGTCCGTATTGAGTGAGAATGAGCCCTGGGAGCAGAGCATAGACCGCTCCTTCGATGAAATTGGTCCCCATAGTCAACCCTGTCAAACGCATTAACGGTTTTGATGCCCATATCCAACGGAAACTGTAGAGCACTCCTGACGGAGAGCCTGGCTTGGAAACATACTGTTGTTCGGGAAAGCTGATCAATGTCATGACAGCAGCCAGCGCAAACAATACGGTACACGCCACCATAACTCCTTCAATGCTTCCCCACGCCAACAGCAACCCTCCTGCGGCAGGGCCAGTTACTCGGGTGGTGTTTTCGACCACCTGAAGCCAACTTTGGTTTCGAGCTAATTGCTCTTTATCCAGTTGGGTGGCTACGGAATACTCAAGAATAAGGAAGGCGTAGCCATTGAGTAACGATAATAAGCCAGCCATCGACATCAGCAAAATAGGTTGCTCAATCCAGATAAGGCCGAATGCTCCAGCGGCGCGAACGACATCAATGATGACGTACTGGGAGCGGAGTTTCCAACGATCAATCAAACCTCCAAGGAAAGGTAGTCCTATGATACGGGGCAACCATTGCACCACTACCGCCATACCAGACCAGGTAACATCTTCGGTGATCATATAGATGGCAACAGGAATCGACAACAGCGCGATTTGATCGGCCAGCAACCCTAGGCTTCGGATGCCGAGAAACCACCGAAAATTGCGTTTAGAACTATCCAACCCCATGTTCCTCCAGTCCTTCTATATCACTATGTTGATTGAACCAAGCCCGACCCTTGTCTATGATGTGACAAGCGTGCTGCTCATCGTCAGCAATGAAGACAAAACTGGCAATGCTATCAGTCGCAGCCTTAGGAGCCTGCAAGGTGCAGCCTGGCAATATATTGAGAATGTAATCCTCTACTTCGGGTAAATCACACTCACTGGGGACATGTTTAACCATACCAGGCTTGGGCGAAATCAGTGCCCAGCCAGTAATAGGGCGCTTAGACTCATTGACTTTGAGTTGATGTAACAAAGCGTCCGTCTCAAGGCCACACTCCTGTCTCGCCCAAAGCTCATTGAGATTGCAGCTCAACGCGACTTCAAGAGCATCACCAATTCTTGCTCCTCCGGTACGGCTGGCAATTTCACACAAAACCAAATGATCATCTGGTGTATGGAATACTTCAGCATGAAAAGTAGTCGTTTCTGGAGTTGGGAGTGCATCGAGCACAGATTGTACAAACTGTTGCAATCGCACAGTCAATGGATTGTCTTTGGCTAAGGTATAACTCGCCGTCGCTTCTCCTTCATTGTTTTGAAAATCTAGTGATTCGGTGTGATAACAAGAAGGAACAATCGCGTATGATTTCCCTTGTACCACAATCCCATCAATGTGATAGGTGAGCCCCTCTACAAATTGTTCGACCATCAGATTGGGCACGACATCCAGAGCTGGAGTAAAGCCTTGTGTGATGAAATTACCCAATTCATCTTGATCGCTCAATAATGCCACACCATAGGATCCTGCGCCGTTTTGCGGTTTGACAATGATAGGGAAGCCATTTTGCTCCGTAAAATCGAGTAAATTGTGTACATTCTGTACTTCCGTAAAAGGTGCGACAAGCAGACCTGCACGTTGCAGCACATCTTTCATCGTGACCTTATTACGGAAACATCGTGCACTGTACTCGTCCTGACCAGGAACATTGAGATAAGCACGCAACCGAGCAGCCCGTTCGACATCAAACTCCGCTTGGGCAACGATTGCTCTAATGGTATGGTTTTTTGCAATATCCAGCACCGCTAACTCCACTTCGCCATTCGTGTCGTAACGTTCTACAGCGCAAACCGAGTGGTAAGCTTGTTTCGGAAGCGTATCCAAGCTTTCTGAAAACGCATTAAGTTTCTCTTGAGAAGCAATCAGAAAAATCGGCTCCTGGCTGTCTTTTAACCATTCATGATAAGGGGATGAGGCGAGGGCTGCTCGATGTAAAATCACTATTGCCATCTATGACTCCTGCTATTTGTTTTTAACAATCAAATTTGAATAAAACCATTGATGCACTTCTTGTAGGCGCTGCATCACAGATTCGCTGTCATTACCTGTAACGACGACCGACGCAACGTGCTCCCCAGAAGAGTTTGTCGCATCAAAGTGATCACCGATCGATGCCGCAATTCGATAGTCATAGACGCCAGCTAGTGGACAATGTTCAGGGATGGCGACAATAGTGCCTTGTTTAGGCCTGAGCATGAGATAACCTGACAGTCGTTCAGGACTGCGATCAGCATTATGCTTGATGGGGAATTCGCCAGTTCCGCCTGCCATTGCCTTCGCCCATTCTCGATTTAGCCACACACCAAAACTTGCTTTGATCAGATCGTTGATACGAAACCCTCCTGTTCGGGCGGCAATCTCATTAACCAAAAGTCGGCCATCTCGAGTACGAAATACCTCAGCATGAAAGGTGGTATTAGACAACTGTGGTAACGTCGTTAACGTCTTTTTGATCAGGGTTTGTAAAGGCTCACGCATGGGGTCTTCTGGGGCTAAGAGTAGGCCACCAAACAAACTTTCACCGTTATCGTAGACCGAAACATCTCCGATATAACTAGAGGGCCAAATGACCTTGAGCTCACCGTTTTCGATCAGGCCATCAACATGGTACTCAGTTTCGAAATCGACCCATTGCTCTGCAAGTAGATACTTTTGAGCTTCCATACTAAGACCAAAACCAGACTGAGCAAATTCATGCAGCTGTTGTTTATCGCGCAAAACCATCAGACCCATGGATGACGCTAACAGGCGTGGTTTAACCACTATTGGATAACCCACCTGCTCAACAAAACGCAATAGGTCAATGACATTGCTGACCGCATGAAACGGTGTAACAGAAATCCCGTGTTTGCTCAGGGTCTGCTTCATCAACCACTTATCACGGTAATAAAGAGCCTGCTCCTCCGTTGTACCATCTAAGCCCATGCGCTCTCGCAGTCGACCCGCTCGAATTTGATCCCACTCAGACATAGCGACGATGGCGGTGAAAGCTTTCTGATGGTGTTGTTCCAATACGGCTAATTCAAGCTCATCAGAGATGTCGTAGTTCTCAAATTCTTTGATAGACGCATATTGGGCGTCTGCAAATTCTTGTTGGTCTGGTACCAAATTACGCTTGCCTGGTGCGGTGTAATAATGAAGAGAACGATCGGACAGGTATGCCAGCCATTCATGGTAAGCCGAGTAAGACATCGCTGAGCGATTCAGAATTAAAATAGACATGATGATCTCCTTATAGGTCAGATTTGTTCCTGTAACATTGGTGGCTAAAGTCATTCAGCTCACGTACCAGTGTGTGGCGTACCTTACTGTATTGAACATTGTGATCAGCTTGCGCAATGATCCGATATTGCTTGACAGGGCTAGCTAACGCGTCAAAATAATCGCCAACATCGTTAGACTGCGCGACAAAATCGTGCTCACCGTGAATGACTAGTGTGGGTACACTAATGTTCTCGGGGTGGTGCAATGGCATGTTGAAAAGTGACTCTGTTAGTCCCGTCGTGGGACTCGTTGGATCGAGTCGTAACGCAAAATCGACAAATTGGCCTCGCACCACAGGATCAAAAGTGTCGGACGTTTTAAAATCCGCACCAGCATGCTGAGGGGTGTTGATACGTCGAGGTGTCGTAGGCTTGGGTAACGATTTAACAAACTCCGCTTGACCTGTTCCCCCCCATATTGCGCCCCAATAGACCATGCCAGCTAAACTGTCTCCGTGATACCCAGCGTAACGACTGGCAACCTGTCCACCCCATGACCAACCAATGAGCACGGGTTTTTGCCCGGTAGTTTGTTTTAGGTAGCGCACAGCTTCATCAACTTGTTTTACGTAATCGTCCACAGTTTCCTTGGTCGACTGATTCGACGTAGAGGAAAAACCGTAACCGGAAAAATCCAGACACCAACACCCAAGAGATTGGCTCAACTGTAAAAGTAATGAATATTCATCTGCTGACTGCCCTGGCACAGTGAGGTGAAAGACACTTGCCGACGAATAGGTCACACCATGAAGCAACAGAACTTGAGGACCCGTCATTGAGCCGCTCTGAAGTAAACTCAGTGCTGTTTCCCTCCAAGGTATTTCATGACGCTGTATCCCAACGCTGCGCATTTGCTGTTCGATTGTCGAGAGCTCGTGCGTATCTGCACGGCGTGACCAATCCTGCATTTTCTCCCCCTTCAATGCTTAATATTGTTGAGCCAGAAGGCCAAACTGAGCAAAGGTACAGCGATCGACGCTGCTCCAGAATCATGAACTTTCAGCCCTTGACACACCTCAGCGACACCGTCTCTGCGGATCCCGAACTCCGACAACACCTCGCGGGAGTCCATCAAGATCTCCGTTGCCCATGGTCGCAGCACTCCGCATAACCAGTCATGTACTGGCGCGCGAAACGCGCGCTTGACTTGCCATGGTCCTGATTGTGCCATCAATTCAGGGTAGGCTTGTCTCAGCAACACCTTTCCTTGTCCAGAACTGAGGTTAGCTTGTGGTGGGCATGACATAGCGAGCCGGGGTACATCTCCATGGAGAAATGGAGTTCGGCCTTCGATTGAGCGTGACATCAAAATCTGATCAGCTCGGTGTAAAAGAGGCCCTAGGCTTAAGTCAAGTTCAGCTTTGCGCAGCCGTTCAAGTGCGGAGTGCTCAAAATCGCAAGGGTACTCGCCTTCCAATTGATTCTTGAGTGCGACAACCTGAGGAACGCCAAGTAAACGAGTTAAATAGTGTGTTTTTTGCGCCGAGAACATAAAGGCCACGAGGGGATCTGGCGAAGTAAAATCCAAAGACTGGTAGCTCTGATAGCCCATAAACAGTTCATCCGCGCCTTCGCCAAGCAGCAAAACGACTATGTCTTGTTGACGAACCGCATCTGCTAATCCCATGTACAACGGAACGGAAGACATTGCGGTAGGCTCCCCAAGAACGTGTGAAGACGCTTCCAAACCGGTTGCGAAGTCACTTGGGGTGACAGTGACACAATGATGTTGCCACGTTGACACAACCTTTGAAAAACCATGCATCGAGCTAAGGTCTTGAATGCCATCTTCTCCACCTTCGACACGTACACTGACAGTTTTAAGATCTTCAACGCCCATTTGTGCAAGCTCGTACGCCAAAATTGTCGAATCGAGCCCACCACTGATAGCAAGACCTAAAGGCCTATCGGAGACTAAGGTTCGCTTTAGTGAACTTGATATAGCACTACGAAGTTGTTGCGCAGAGACAGATGGAGCGTTTGATGCCTCGCCTTGAGTCAGGCGTTTTTCAACCACTTCTCCTGAACGTATCGTTACGGAATGCCCACGCTCCAATTGTGAGACACCTTTGACTAAGCCTTGCTGATCTAATGGTTTACCGAACGCCAAAAATTGTTGAACACCTTTTGAAGTTATGTCCACGGGGGCAGCGGCATAGAGGGGAGCCGGATGGGACGCAGCCAAAATGCCGAAATCCGTTTCGCGCATCCACAAGGGTTTAATGCCTAAAGGATCACGTTGAAGGGTCAATTGATTATCGGTGTGTGATAGACAAGCCAGGGCATACATGCCATCGACGTCATCGAGTTTGGTTTCAGTAAGCGCGTTCACCTCACCTTTACCGCCTGAAGGGACCCCGCCCTTGTGCCAATACACTTCACCATTATAGGCAGCTGTCAATTGAGGTGATAGGCGGATCGGTTCGGCTTCTGATTCGTCTGCTCGAACTCTCAGACGCACCATACCGACTCCCGCATTGACACCGAGTACACATCCATTACCATCTGGGCCTCGCATGTGCTGATGTCGGTTGATTGTATTAATGAGGTCAAAGGCGAGATTCTCTCGCCCTGTTTTAAGGCTAACGGCAGCAATTCCACACATGGGTCACACCGATTTTAAGCTGTACATAATGGTTTCTTGTGCGTCAGGAAAATTGCACTGGTTTTTAATTTCAACCAGCGAACCGTCGCTGAGCGTCAAACGCTGGATCAATTCCTTGAGCGATTCATCTGAAAAACGAGTTTCCATTCCGCGGCTTCGGTACCACTGTAAAAGCACATCTCGATCAATGTTTCCGTGAGGGACTAGAGATTCTTCCAGAATATCACCCGCTTTTGAAAAATCGATGGTGTGGGTTTCCTCGCAATAGAAACGATCTAGTACCTGACGCCTCTTACCCAATTCAATCATCTTTTCATCCATGGTATAGAGTCCAAGCTTGACAGAGGCACGTACTTCTCCTTGTTTTGCCAATGCGACCATGTTCATCAGAGCTTTTTCCGCTTCCTGAGTGGTAAACCGATTAACTAGACGATCGTTCAGCACATAATCGTGATAACCAATTAACTCACTGTTTAACTGAGCAGTAATGTCCAACATGTAAATTGGGGGTGCATTAGGCGCTAAGGCTTCTTTTAATGAATCACACATGCCTTTTGAAAAATCGTAAACGGTGACGTCCACGCTTTTTGCCATCAGATGCTCAACCAGATCTTTGGTCGATGCTCCAATTACAGCAACTTTATCACCCGCTTTGATCCCTGCGGTGAAAAGTTTGAGCTCCGATTCGCTGGGCTTAGCAGACATTCGCCCCTTTTCCCAAAACAATCCTCCCACAATATCCCACCCAGCGGTCTTATCGTTAATTACTGTATCTGTCACTATGTTGCTCCTTGTGTTTTGCTTAGAAATTTTGCAGGCTTGACCAAATTGCACAGGGTCAATCCATTGATAGCTGTTTGGATCTCGTTTAACTGCCTTCACATGCAATCGCGCAGTATGTGTGAAGGCGTGATCGCCAAAAATAGGCGAAGCTGGAGAAACGGTTTGCCCACTGCATTGCGCGACGTATTTTGACAACTCATGCAATTGTTCTCCTTGCCTGACATCGAGATTTCGCTCTCCGCGGTAATGTAAATTGACGGCCAGCACTCCATGATTAGTGATACCACATCGTTCGCCCAAACCATTAGTCGACACTGATATCCAGTCAACGCCAGACTCCACTGCTTGGATGGCGTTGGCCATGGCAAAACCGCGGTCATCGTGGAAGTGCGCTTCCAGTTCAATGTCAGGAAATTCATGACGCAATGTACTCATGAACAGGCCGGTCTGTTTGGGTTCCAGTAAGCCAACACTGTCCGCAAAGCAAAGTCTCTGCGCACCAGCTTCTACAGCCGTCCGGTACGAGGTTAATAAGCGATCGAGCGGTGTTCGGCTCGCGTCCTCAATGGTGTAGCGCACGAGCAGACCCTGTTGCCTTGCGTCATGAACCGACGCAGCGATCTTATCTAGCAACAAAGGAAAATTGCTGCCAGTGAGCCGCGCTCGTTCAGTCATTGGGTTGACTCCTAGAAAGATTCCGACCCAAGACGCCCCCGAGCGAGCAACAGCGTTGATATCGTCAGGGTGAGCACGTGCATGTGACAAGATAGGGACACCCAAATTCATTCCGACCACTGCACTTACATGAGCCATCGCTTCCTTGGAAATCAGTGGGTGGCCAACTTCGAGCATATCTACCCCCGATTTCACCAAGCGTTGGGCTATCTCGCACACTTGCTGCGTGGAAAAGTGCACATCAGGAGCTTGAAAACCTTCTCGTAAGGTTGCGTCGATCAATTTGGGGGAGTGTTTCATTGGCACGACTAACTCCACGCTTTACGCGCTATCAGCGCCCAAACACGGTGAGGGACCGGCATAGGGTCATTGGCAAAACGAGAGGCTAGTGCCGCTTGAAGTTCTTCATCGAAAGCATCCACTTGGACAGAGGATAGGCTGGCAGAAATACCCGCGCTCGCACGGATACGGCCTCGCCAACGATCATGCGAATATGGAATATTGCAGTCAAAGCTAAACGTTTCCAAATTCTGAAAACCCTCCAATGCTACATCGGATAGCCAACTTGGGTACAATCCAGATCCGCCACCCATCGACCAATTCGGGTTGTGTTTGAGGATCAAGGACTCTGTCAGTTCAACCATGTTGCCGACCAATGGAAGCCAATCAAAATGACAGATGACCAAGGCACCACCCGGTTTCAAGACACGATAACATTCATAAGCCACCTTACCAGCCTCAAACCAATGCCAACACTGGCCTGCTGAGATGACGTCCATCGATTGGTCTGCGAAAGGTAGTTTTTCCGCGCTGCCAATGTGGTAATTCACCTGCGTACCGGCTTGTCGATCTAGTAACTTGGCTTGGTCAATTAACTCTGCGGCAATATCCAGTCCACTCACGAGTGCACCCTGTAAGGCAAATTGACGCGCTAATGTTCCAGTCCCTGTGCCGAGGTCAAGAATAGATTGGCCTGATTGTCCTATTGCGTAGGGCTTTAAACGAGAGAGTAATGCGGGCGGGAACCCTTCACGATGTTGCGCATAGTCACTTGCCGTTTTACCAAAATCAATTCTCTTTGTCACTTGTCCATCCCTCTTATCAATAAAATCTTAACAAACAATCCTGTTGTTATTTTTATTAATAACATAATTCTGTTGTTATTTTTATTAATAACATAATTCTGTTGTTATTTTTATTAATAACATAATTCTGTTGTTATTTTTATTAATAACATAATTAATAAAACCTTTACAACAAATAAAATTTATAAGATAAAAATTGAGTTACCCGTGGTGCATTTAGGAAATTACAATTTTCAAATTGTTTATTTTGTTCCCTTCTAAATGATTAAACCACTGAATAATAGTCAGTGCGGCTATTTTTGTGACTATCCTTCTGCCGATTCCTCCAAACGATTTAGCGTAGTTACGGCGAATCATAAACTGATCACATAATTGAGAAAACAACGTTTCAATCCGTTTTCTAGCCTTACGATAATGGCTAGGAAACGCTTTAAAATTGAGCTGATTT
>NZ_JBLIXL010000038.1:0-15348 GCF_047525455.1 Marinomonas phycocola | reverse complement strand
CAAGGTAATAGAAACTTGGGGGGAGGATGTAAACATGAGAGATGACTCCTTGAGGAAAAGAAATCATCACTTTATGTGAATCGAAATTTGATTGTTATGTGTGGTTCGCTGGACGCTTACGCTCTATGACAATTTAGTGTACGTGCAATATTTGCCACTGATATTTCTTGCCCTAAAAGAGCAGAAATCTGGTATCTTTTGCCTTCGGTCAACTGCTGATAATTCATGTTGGTACTGCTTTGTTCTGTGGTAAGAAGAATCATACCAACTTCAGCAGTTGGCTTCTTCTACACCTGATTAGCAGTGTCGCACTTATTATCTGAATTTAGGATTTTCTAAATTTTTCTTTTACTGATTGCCGTAATATCTTACCTAAGCTACTTCTTGGAAATTCATCTATTTGCTCCATAAAGCGAGGCTGTTGATAGTCTGTTAGCTGCTGAAGACACAGTTTCCTAAGTTCAACTTCATTTATGAGACCGCTATTTGAGGTATAAATAATTTTAATTACCTCACCAAATTGCTTATCAGGGAATGCAAAAGCAACACACTCTTCAACGGCATGATGCATTTTAATTACATTTTCAATATCCTGAGGGTAAATATTAATCCCCCCTGATGAAATTACGTCATTGTTACGTCCAGAATAATACAAAAAACCATCATCATCTAAATAGCCTAGATCGCCAGTAGAAAAATATCCATCATTATCATAAGAGGCTTTAGTTTTTTCCGGTAGGTCTAAATAACCTGAAAAAGCTGTTTTTGTTTTACAGAATATGTGTCCAATCTCACCCGAAGACAGAATCTTCATATTATGATCAACTATTTTCAACTGAACAAAAGGCAATGCTTTACCAACACTACCTTGCTTATCATGATAATTATTCAAACAAAAATCTGTAACCACGCCTACTTCTGAAGCCCCATAACATTCATGTAAGAGACACTTAAAATTAGCGACGAGCATAGCCTTAGAGTCATTAGATAAAACAGCCGATGTACTCACAATACACTTTAAACTAGCCATATCCTTTGCCAAATGGATATTATTTATTAGCATATCTAACTGACTAGACACTGCAAATAAAAAAGAAATATGATGTTCTTCAATAATATCAAACCACTTTACTACGTTAAATTTAGGTAAAATAACGGTTGTTGCTCCAAGCAGTAAAGGCATTAATAAGCCTCGCTGTGCAAGTGAGTGATATAAAGGGGTAGATACTAAAATAATGTCATCTGAATTCAAATCATAGTAGTTAGCTGTCGCACAAAAAGCTCTATTAATTTTACAAGTTTGAGTGAGAATAATAGGTTTAGGTGAGCCTGTTGAACCTGACGTCATGGTTAAAATATACGGCAACTCAGAGTTATCACAATAACTAGTATCGTCTTGGAATTGACTCTCAAACAATTCATCCCACAGCGTCTCATTAGCAACTTTACGGTTAAGTGAGATTAAATTCTCATCATCAGCTAAACCACTGTCTTTTAATTGTGAGGATATATTGGACCATGCGATTATAAGAGCAACAGGAATTGATTTTAACGCATTATCTAAAGCATGTCCTTTTAAAGTAATAGGTAAAGGAACGACAGCTAAACCTAATTTTGCGGCAGCTAATAACACAATGGCATATTCAGGGCCATTGGGGGCAAACAATGCAATTCGTTGTCCACTAAATAACCCTATTTTTTTAAAATAAGCACTTAAAATTAACGTTTTTTGAATTAACGTTTGATACGAATACGACTGCTCCTCATAGATAATAGCCGTTTTCTGCGGCTGCAATAAACTATGCTGATAAACAATCTGAAAGACGTTTTTCATATTACCTCACAGGAAGTAGTGGAGCACGATCAATGAAATAAAAGTCTTCTGGTGAGGCTTTTGGAAAAGCATGTTCAATTACACTAAAGTGTTTATCAGAAGGCTCAACATCTGTAAATCCCATATATTGATTAAGCAATCGTACAAATTTATTCTCTTTATTTATCACTGCAAGCCATCTAGCTTTAGGCCATTGTTGCTGAGTTTGCAATAATTGCCACTTCAGCATAATAAGCGCAATATGAAAATTAACGCGCCCCTCAATAGTAAACCAACCTCCGATCAAATATTGCTGTGAATCACTTAACAAACATTGATGCCATATGAATGCGATGGGTTGATCTTTCTCATAAATAACATATGAAGAACGCTCATTCTTAAACCACCAACAAATATGCTCGTCAAGGTCAATAGGGGCTGTAACAGTCATTTTTTCTGCATTACTTGGGTTGTTACGCGCCCGCAAGTAGTTCATTATATCTTGGTCTAAAACGGGTCTAACACTTAAATCTCCTGAGATGTGCTCACGAACATACATAGGTTGATTATCATTCTTAAATGTCTTTGTCTTCTCTATGGAGTCTAACTTTAATAACGCTAAAACAACTCGCTTAACACCTTGACCATCTACGGAAACAGCAGCGTGCTGGATCAAGCTTGTTATACGTTGGGTATTAGCTAGCAATTCAATTATGAGCTTAACCTGCCGTTCCAGACTAAAAGTTAAAAAATCAGGCAAGTGAAAGTAATGACCTAATTGCTCAAGATCTTCAGGATTATTTTGTTGATTCGTGGCTATAGAGAACGTCAGCGATGGCGTTTTAGTAACGAGTAATTCATATAAGGATGTGCCTAATGCACCGATGAATAAATCCGACTCTAAATAGAACAAATAGAGGCTATCTGGAGCATGAATAAGTTGTACGTTTACGTTTCGTTCAGCTAACTGACAAAGCTCCAGAGTATTATTTGCTTGTGGTCCTAAAATCACCGTTATATTCACATCTTCGTTGAGGGCTAGATAATGAATAAGAGAGGTAAGTAACAACCAGTCCCCCCCCCCTCCAAGTGAAAAGAGAATGGTTTTTTTTTGTATAGCACGAGAACAACTCTTTGTGTACTCAGGAGAAAGCAACGCATACTGTGGCCCAAGAAAAGTACAACACCTAACAGGTAATTTACCTTCATAACGGCTCAAAGGCTCTTCAACATATTTTTGATCAATTAATAGATCGCAGTCATGCTCACGAGCCAAATCATCAATTACAATAAGTTCAATGACAGCTTCGTTAACACACCTTTCCCACATTATTCCCAAACTATAACTATCAAGAATAATTTTACACGGAACATTTTGAGCTTTTATAACATTAATAACATAATGTGCATCTTCGAGTTCATCTAACTTAGGAATCAAATATATTGGCCAAGATAATTCCTGATATAAATGTGTCATTTTTGGGTTTTCATCAAGTAGGAAACCTACTTTCTCTCCCTGACTTATTAAATTAAGTGCAAGCCATTTACAACGCATAAAGTGCCCGATACCTTGAGTACAGTTAATGCGAAACAGATACATTAAAGCTTGGCCTCTATACTATTAAGCAATCCACCAATCGTTGCATTTTTTTCATCTAATAGTTCTTCTGCCGAAAAAGAAATTGAGAATTCAAGCTCTATCTGTAGAATTAAGCTAAGTATTTCAAATGAGTCTAAAACACCGCTTTTTACAAACTCAAATGTTTCAATATTTTGAGGGACAAGAATTCCTCGTGATTCGAAAAAATCATTAAAGAATGCGTATTGAGGTGTTTTCTTCATGAAATAAGATCCTTCCAACTCAATTGCGTTCCACGTGGCAGTGCCACTTTCACTTTCCGACCTAATACATAAGGCAAATCTTTTGGCATTAATTCTCCTCCGCCAGGGCGCATCTGAGCGGTATTATCTACAGTTAAAACATCACCTATCGCAACATTCTTGGTGAGATAAATACTACGCCTTGCTTTTGACGGTTCACTTGGGTAATAGACGGTGCCTATTGCTTTTTCAATTTGCCTTACTCCTTTCACTAATGAAGCAAGTTCATCTGGATTCATAGAGAAAAAGCTATCAGCTGTATTATCAGATTTATCCATCACAAAGTGCTTTTCTATCATACACCCTCCCATAGCAATTGAGGCCAATGGCACGTCATTGCCTAAAGTATGATCAGATAACCCTACAGGTAAATGAAAAGCATCTTTTAAATGGGAAATTGTCCTTAAATTGATAGATTCCGCTGGAGCAGGGTAAGTACTTGTGCACTTTAGAACACATAACTCGGTAATTCCCGCATCTCCTGCGACTTTAACAGCCTCAGCAATCTCAGCTAAAGTAGCTCCACCAGTAGACATAATTACAGGTTTTCCCGTTGCAGCGACATCACGAATAAGTTGATGATCAATTAACTCTGGTGAAGCTATTTTATATGCAGGAGCATTAAGAGAAACAAGCAAATCGACCGCACTACGATCAAATGGAGATGAAAAACACGTAATCCCTATTTTTTCCGCTAGCTCAAATAACTCGGCATGAAAATCCCAAGGCATATAAGCATGTTTATATAAATCATATAAATATTGTCCTTTCCACGGGCCCGTCGCTTCAAAGTGCGGTAGTTTACAATCCATCGTCAATGTATCTGCTGTGTATGTTTGCAGCTTAATTGCATTTGCACCTGCTTCTTTCGCCGCATAGACAAGCTCTTTCGCTCGACTTAAAGATTGGCCATGGTTTGCAGACATTTCCGCAATAATATAACTTGGATGATCATGACCAACCCAAGCATTTGCAATTTTAAATTCTTTTTTAAACATTTTAACCAACTTGGACTTGTTTTACATGCGCATTAATCTTAAGTACATCAGGGTGAGAATTTAGCATGCGTTTTAATTCATTAAAGCTAAAGTTTGTTTGATAATCAAAAAGCCGATAAATAGCGTTTATTACCTCATAATCAGCAGGCTCATCTAACGTCAGTCGCCAATGACTAAGATCATCACTGTTACCGTATTCAGCAACACGCATATTACGACATATGTACTGAGTCATATGCTCTTTTTCGAAGCCCTCTGTTGCATTGTGATAAGCAAGCTCTAATGCCTTAAAAGTAAAAACCTCGGTGTCAAAACCATTAGGGAAACCACAATGCGGACCAGCAGAAATATAGTCATAATCAGTCATAATGCTAAAGAAGTGATCAATAACTCGTGCGGATTCAGTAATATCAATAAGTGGACAGTCACTAGTACAGCGAACAAGAACGGTATTAGGTTTAGCATCTACCGATCGTGCAGCTAGATAATAACGACTTAGAACGTTATCAGTGTCACCCTCAACATATCGCACACCCAATTGATTGCACAATTCAACAATAGGCTGCTGACTACCATCATTTGTAGTAGCAACAATTATTTTTTCTTTAAATGCCCCTAGGCGTTCAATCATAACCTCTAATACAGGTTTTTCACCTAATGGAAGCATCACTTTTTTAGGCAAACGAGTAGATGTCATTCTAGCTTGTATAATAATGTAGAAGTCTTTCTTATAAATAGACGTAACAACTGCTGGTGCATCAGTAATATCAGTCACCTTTAAAACTCCCAAAACATGGTTAACCCATTATCAGTACGACCATCCTCTAATTTTACAAAACCTATTTTCTCATAGGCTGATACAGCCGAAATATTTGCCGCATCAACACCTAAGTACATTTTAGTAACACCTAATTTTTGTTTTACATGCCTTGCAAAACATTCAATAACCTCTTTGGCAACCCCACGCCCATGCCAAGCAGACTCACCAATTAAGATTCCCATTTCCATACTATTAACTAATTCTGGCTTTAGAATAAATTTAATATTGCCAATATGCTCATTACTATCAAGTGTATATATTCCATAAAAATAAACATTTTCATCATTCACTTGTTCACGAATATATTTTGATAAACTGTTTATAGTCGCTGGTTTGTTTAAAATAAAACGACTAGCTTTAGAGTTCAACCAACCTAAATATCGTAACGTTGCGTCATTCTCATTCATCAAACATAATTGAAATCGAGTAGACATTAGCTTATTCATTATTAGTTTAACCGTTTAAACCCAGAAGTAGATGGAATAACATGTTCCATCATTGCTGGATTTTCAATTGCCTGTGCCAATGTTGAAAATGCCACATCAACAGCCGCTAAATACTGTTTTACATGCTCATTTTTATGGGCATACATACAATAAAACATGTTTGTCGCTAAAATACCTTGTTCAAGCATTTTTTCAATAAAGTATGATTTTAACGTCAAAAAATTATCGTATTCCAATCCAAAATGACACAATGCATCAAGACCTGAAATATGAATATTTAGATTATGTTTGTCAGCAAGCTGCTGCCACCCTTGTTTAATTTGATGACCAATCAAAGCTAAATGCTCATGCACGTGATTTTTTTGATAGTAATTTATTGTTGCAAGCGCGGCTGTAGGGCCAATTCGTTCAGTCCACATAGTACTAGAAATAAAACTAACTTGTGCCGCATCCATCCATTTAGACTTACCAATAATAGCGGCCATTGCGTAACCATTTGCAATGGCCTTAGAAAAAACAGCAATATCAGGATTAATGCCTAACGCTAAATGAGAGCCACCGCAGTTAATTCTAAAGCCCATAGATATCTCATCAATTATGAGAGGGATATTCAAACGTTTACTGATTTCCTCAACCTTTTGCCAATATTCTTGTGGTGCTCGAAAATTACGCATTGGTTCCATTATAATGGCAGCAAGTTCATTCCCATGCTTTAAAACTAAGGCTTCAAGTGCATCAATGTCATTAAATGGGAACGGAATAGAAGTACCCGCTAGGGCTCTAGGAACGCCTTTAGGGGAAAGGCCAGGTATAAGGTGATCATTTAAATTACTATCATCGGTAACATTGGCAGATAAATACCAATCATGCCAACCATGGTAACCACTGAATGCGATTTTATCTTTCCCTGTAGCTGCGCGTGCAATACGAACAGCTACCGTCATTGCTTCTCCACCACATCGAGCATAGCGAACATCATCAGCCCAACTATGTAACTCCAGCATTTTCTCTGCAAGGGCGACATCTTCAGGGCAATTTAGGCTTGAGCTAACGCCATTTCTAATATTATTAATAACGTCATTATCAACTTCATCAACGGCATAACCTAAAATATTTGCTCCGATGCCTGAAATAGACATATCAAGATATTCATTACCATCTAAGTCCCAGATTTTTGCACCTTTTGCTTTTGAGAAATAACCAGGCCAAACATCTGTACTAAACATATCAGGACGCTTAGATAACAATTGAGTTAGTCCTGGAATAATGTTTTTTGCTTTTTTTTGCATTGAAATACTTTTACTGCTTCTTTCTTCAAACATAATGATTTTTCTTCTAAAAAAGTATGAAACGTTAGATGCTTAATATTTTTCAAGGTTGATGCTAGCAATGCAGTGTGGGATTGATAAATTATAAAAATAGCTACTTCATTACTTCAGAGACTCTCTTGACGTATAAACCCATAAAAATCACTTACATACGCGAAAATTCTCTTTATAATAAATCGGAGCATTTTCAATAAAAGAAATCCAATATTCAAGCGCTTTATTATAATAAATCAAAATCTCTTCATCATCACCAAAATTATAAAGAAGAGATATAAGTAAAGAAGAGGCATATAAAACTTCCCCTTCAAACAAAAGAAATATGTGTAAATGTTTTGCAGAGCCTTTAAACGAATACAAATATCGAATACTTTCTAGCAAGTTATCAAATGAGTTAGTTCTATTGACAGAATTCTGCTTTAAAATCTCTGCCATTGTGTTACAGAATCCAGAAAACTCTTCAAAATTCAAAAGGGGCTCAACATCTTCATATGCACAACGAGATGAGAAACAATTTTCTTTTACATACTCTACAACTTGTTTTTTGCTTAATTTATTAGGTTCTATATAGATAGAGTCGGAGCCTAAAGGTGTAGTCCCTTTGATTTTTGCACCATTACTACAATTATAACAATTTATACTACGTTCTTTAAAAGACTCTAAGAGCTTTTCCATTTGCGTGTTACCAACACTCATAAACGCATCAGTTAAAATTGTTGGGACGAAATTCCCAGGAATTTCTACCTGTTTACCTATTTTCAAAGGTTGAATTTTTGTTTTTCCTGATGAATTATAATAAAAACTGGATTTTGAATGGTGATGTTGCTCATCTATATAGCCATTGTCTACGCCAAACAAATATATATTTTTAAACCCTAAATGACATACATAGCTGAGCGCAGTATTACCCACAAGAGGGTTACAAAAAGAAAGAATTTCAGTTATTGGTTTACGATTTACCAATTGAGATAATTGAATAAGGTGGCTCCCTGACTCGTTACCTTTTAAGCCAAACCCCGTCCATGGAAATAAACTAGCAACTTTAGGATGCATAACATTTGTTACTAACAAATTGATTTTTTGACGAATTTCTGCCGGTAAAAAGTCCCTTAAAAAGTCATGCGTTGCCTCTGTTCTTTCTAACGCAACATGAAAGTCAGGTACAATTCCTTTCTTAACTAGAGCGGTGGAGGCTGAATTACATGAAAAAATAACAACCTTATCTTGCAAAGCTTTTAAAGACTCTATTTCTTGGTCTAGAGAAGGGCCGTTTGCAATTATTACAACCGGAAAATTGGCTATTTCTTTAGAGATTGAGTCATGGGTATTCATTAGATTAAACTTATTCTCTAAATTCCCTAATGTATGAGCGATTCCCATTAACGCATCGTCAAAAAAACCAAAACCAGTAAAAAATTGATGAAAATTAATTCTGAACTCTTCTATCCACTTATTCATTTTATGAGATGGATAATGCTGATAAAACCAAACATAACTAACTGAAGCGATACCAACGTTGCGACTACGATCATAGATATCTCTAAAAACTTCTTCCTCTAATTTTCCAATACCCAAATATAGAAAAGCACCATTTGAATCAATACTCTCTAATATTATTTTCCAATCAGCTACAAATAAGCTAGCAAAAAAAAGGTCTTCATTTGGTTCAATTATATTAATAAAGCCAATAGTACGATTTTCAATTAATTGCCTTAAATGATAACCAAGCCCAATTCCAAATATCATCATACTAGGGATTTTATTATCTAAACTATCATTAGGCTTAAGAGATTTTTTTGCTTCAGAGAATATTTCCCCCATGCTATTCATTAAATCAATGTGAAGAAAATTCAACGAATTCCCTATTCCTGCTATAGAGGAATGATCTGTTTTTCCTAAGATAGGATTTTTAATGTTTTCATTAACTTGGTTTGAAATTTGAGAAACTGGATCATCAGAATACATGGGGATACCAGTCTCATAATCTATAATATTCGCAGAGCCATTGTCATTTACAATAAGATTAAATTTATCATCTGGAATGTAATTTAAAAATTTATCAAAAATTTCCGGGAAAAATTTTTTAAATGAAAGCAAATTTTCTTCAAACTTGAGATTAGCATTTAATACAAAAACTTCTTCTCTTTGTTTTTTCTTCAAAGAAATATCGATCTTATTAGATAAAGATTCAATCTGAGATTCAACAGATTTATTATTTTTCATCATTTCCTACTTAATAATCTTATAAAGACCTAATTTTCATTAAAATAGTAAAAAAGTATATAATGCCGTTTTTAAACTTGATTTTTCTGGAAGCATTTGACAGGAGGTAATTATATATAAAAACACTATTACTGCGTCGCTAGAATCTAAAATATTCGCTGGAATTTATGTACTTTTAACTCATAGAACATCTCATGATTTTTTGATTTAGCTTTTGTAGTTTCACACGCAATATTTTTCTTATGCAATAGTATTTACAATTATGTCACAGCCCATTCCAATATTTAATCAGCAATAAAGAATCCTAAAACAGCATTTGTAACAATGAGTAATTCTAAAGCCTTGTACCGTAAACATTATATTTATAGATAATTTACAAATAGTTAGATATATTAGTTCGAAGAGTTAGTAAAACCAGGTAAACTTGCTAATTGAGCGCTTAGAGAGCTTTGCGTTGATTGCATTTGAGCAAGTAATACATCTAGTCCTGCATATTGCTCACGTAACCTAGCCTCTAAAGACGTCATTCTATATTGGTGGTTTTCTACATCATCTTCAAGATCAGATATCTGTCCATTTAAAGAATCTTCTCGTTGTTTCATAATCCCGTTAGAATCAATATAGTTACTTAATAATGTTTCAATTTTTGTAGCTATTCCATCTTCACCAGAGAACACTTTACCAATATCATCAAAATTATTATCCATTGCATCGTTTAGACTCCGAACTAAAGTAGATTTCTCTAAATAACCCTCTTTATCAACACCAAGCCCAATATCAAAAACGCTTTCAAATGGACCTGCACCAGTTAAATCTGTAGATAAAGATTTTACTAACTGTGAGCTTAATGAACGAATGGTGGAGTCGCCATTCAGAGGGCTCCCTATTCTAGACTGAAATCCTAGTTGTCCGATAACATTATTATAATTCGCAATTAATTCATCAATTAAAACCGTTGCACTTTCTCTGTCATGCTCTACTGTCAACTTGGCCGTTTCACCATTAACACTCTGACGTTTAGCAACAATTGTCATATCTTGTACTGCATCTTTAAATGTGTTGCTATCGTTAGTGATGGTTATACCATCGACTTTTATTGTCGCATCTTTTGCCGCATGTTCGGCAGCGATAGAAAGACCACCAGTACCACCCGCGTTTGCAATTGTTGATACACTATCAAGTTCAGCATTATCATTAGTAATAACAAGATCCTTTCCAGTTCCTGTTATCGCAGAAGTTAAAACGAGTTTTGATTCTGTACCCGTGTTTATTATATTAGCGGTAACACCAAAATTATCATCAGAGTCGTTAATTGCATCCCGTAGATCAGAAAGAGTAGCCCCTGCATCTATCGTCAAATCAAAACTCTTATCTACTCCAGCAGAGAAAGACAATATGCCGCCAGATGCACTCACAACATCTTCATTTGTAGCAAATAGCCCATCATCTGACAAAGCACGACTACCTTGAGCAATCTCAACAACTTCAATATCAAAATCACCAGGGGTAATATCTGAAGTTGGTGTAACAGATATAAGATCACCATCATCACTTTCAGGCTGAGTTATATTTGCCACTCGTTTATTAAAATTATCAGGGTCAGCCAGTTTCTCAATCGTATCTTGTAATGTAGATAGAGCTGATTTAACTTCCCCAATTGCAGATAACTCAACCTGAAGTGCTTCATCTTTAGCGGCAAAAGCATTCATCTTTGGTACATTTTCGGCATCAACTGACGCAGTAATAATACTTTCTAAATCAAGACCAGAACCAATACCTGCCGATGTAATAAGAGCCATAATATAATCCTAAATTAGCAGCATAACTTACAATTCACTACAATAAGCTAGCTAGTCAATAAATTCACCTTAAACTTTAGATATCCCACTAAACACTTCAGTTAAATTCCACCAAATGAACCATGCTCGAATGTCGAGTTAAACGATGTTAACGGAATATATCCCTTAATTTTTTCTTTACTTCAAAAATTCGTTTGATTTTTATACAAGATCACTTACTTCTAGAATACTGAACATCTATTTGTATAGTTAGATACTGTATCATTGTAAAACATATCTAAACATTATAAGCCACTATTAAACTTTTTACTCAATTTAATGTGGCTTATAATCCAAGCCAACTAACCTAATAAAGACAACGCAGCCTGTGGACGCTGATTCGCTTGACTTAAAATAGTTTGACTTGCCTGTTGCAATATCTGATTTTTAGTTAAATTCGCCGTTTCTTGCGCAAAGTCAGTATCTCGGATACGTGAACGCGCTGCAGATACATTTTCGGAAATATTGCTTTGGTTACGAATAGTCGATTGGAATCGGTTTTGCACGGCACCGAGTTCGGCACGTTTTTTATCTACCGTAGCGATTAAAGCGTCCATACCAGCAAGAACAAATTGCGCATTTCCTTGAGAAGAAACACTAATTCCGCCGGATGTAAATTTCCCAGCAAAGGTATTACCAGCTACAGCAGCCCCTGTTATCTCAGATATACCTGCTGCTAGCGATGCGAGGCCTTGCCCTGTTACCGCACTCGCAACACCAGCAAGGCCTGAAAGGGTAAAGCCACCATTTGCCTCTAAACTATTTGCGGTAGAGCCTATATTCTGCATACTAAAGCCAATTGTTTGCACTGCATCAGCACCTACTTGGAAATTAGCATCATAAGTACCATCCAATAAATTCTGACCACCAAAAGTTGTATCAGCCGCAACACGGTTAACTTCTTGAGATAATGAGCGAATTTCTTCTTGAATAGCCAAACGGTCTTCATCGGTATTTGAACCGTTAGACGCTTGCTGAGCCAAAGTACGAACACGCTGAAACATTGACGTTACTTCATCAAGTGCGCCCTCAGCAGTTTGAGCCAATGAAATGCCATCATTTGCGTTACGGTTACCTTGATTTAATGCATTAACCTGTGATGTCAAACGATTCGATATTTGCATCCCCGCCGCATCGTCTTTTGCACTATTAATACGCATACCAGACGATAAACGCTGAAAAGATGTATCCAACGAGTTACTAGAATTGTTTAATTGTCTTTGTGCGTTCAATGAACTCACATTACTATTTACATATAAAGCCATGATAGCCTCCGCTTTAACATTTAGTGGATTATAGCGAGATACCCCTACCCAGCTACAACCCTTTTCTAGAGCACTTGATTTTTTAGTTCTCTAAAGATCATATCGCCCACTTAAGACAAAGCTTTAGCACTATTTACATTTAATTCGATAGAAACACCTCTTTTCTATGTAAGCGTCGACCCAACCCTATCCATCTATGACTGACTTCACTCGATAGCCTTCTCACTTCTTATTATTCAAAGAGCATGTCATAGCGACCTATCACCAGTACAATTGACCAGAACTATTTGAGGCCTTCGAGCTGCTTGAATTAATTCAAACCGAGTTTTGCAAACAGCACAACACCAATCCCAAATACTCCAATATACAATTAAACCAACATCGAAAAGTAGCTGACGAGCCATCTGACTTTACCTGTCTACAAATCGCATCGTCACACCAAAAAC
Organism: Marinomonas phycocola; assembly: GCF_047525455.1. Classification (NCBI taxonomy): domain Bacteria; kingdom Pseudomonadati; phylum Pseudomonadota; class Gammaproteobacteria; order Oceanospirillales; family Oceanospirillaceae; genus Marinomonas; species Marinomonas phycocola. Next base: position 2,293 of record NZ_JBLIXL010000038.1, on the reverse strand, counting down.
TGTATGCCATCGAACAATAAATGAAAGATGCCCCCCCGAAAGCGACGACAGGGAAGGAATTAGTGTACCTGAACAATCAATAGGATCGGCTCATCGGTTATGTTGAAGAAGGTCACTACCCAATTGATAGCAATGCAGCAGAACAAGCTCCCCCTCCCCCGCCCTTATGCAATTGGACGTAAAAACAGGCTCTTTAGAAAAAGCCAGGCAGGCGCGACAATCAGCACAAACTGATACAGCCTAATCGAAACAACCAAAACCAATGGCCTTAATGAATACGATTGATTGAAACAAGTTTTCGAGGCGCTCCCTAACACAAAAAGCGTGGCAGATATCGAAGCATTGTCACCTTGGTTCTGCAAGGACGTGATTGGTTAGGCGTTTACAAAAAAAGAGATGTGCTACATAGGGGGAAAATAGCGTAAAATCTACTATCAGTCACATTTAAAATCGAATGGAAAACTCGAAAAATGCCCTCCAAAAGGCGTACAGGAGATACAATTGATACGACCTTAAGGGCATGTGAGCAGAATCTGAGCAAGTTATTCAAGAGGCTTTTTGCGTCCACTATTTGGATCATATGCAAAAACATCTATAGTGAGAAATGGAGCTTTACAGGAAGGAGACTAAAAGAGCATGGCGTTCCAGCTTTGAAACGCCATTCTTCAGGTGCGTCTAAACACACCTCATCACTTAAATATTAGGGAGCTTATTTTAAATGCCTCTGCTTTAATCACTTATAAGCAAGCCTTTCGTCAATACCCAATAAACAAAAGACCCCCTAATCATTAACCTAATAAACTTAACGCAGCCTGTGGTCGTTGATTTGCCTGCCCCAAAATTGTTTGGCTTGCTTGCTGCAAAATCTGCATTTTTGTTAATGTTGCTGTTTCTTGGGCAAAATCAGTATCTCGGATACGTGAACGCGCTGCAGATACATTTTCGGAAATATTGCTTTGGTTACGAATAGTCGATTGGAATCGGTTTTGCACGGCACCGAGTTCGGCACGCTTTTTATCTACCGTAGCGATTAAAGAGTCCATACCAGCAAGAACAAATTGCGCATTTCCTTGAGAAGAAACACTAATCGTGTCGGATAAAAATCTCCCAGCAAAGGTATTACCAGCTACGGCAGCCCCTGTTATCTCAGATACACCTGCTGCTAGCGATGCGAGGCTTTGCCCTGTTACCGCACTCGCAACACCAGCAAGGCCTGAAAGGGTAAAGCCACCATTTGCCTCTAAACTATTTGCGGTAGAGCCTACATTTTGCATACTAAAGCCAATTGTTTGCACTGCATCAGGACCTACTTGGAAGTTCGCATCATAAGTACCATCCAACAAATTTTGACCACCAAATGTTGTGTCTTCTGCCACACGGTTTACTTCTGCTGATAATGAGCGGATCTCTTCTTGTATAGCCAATCTATCTTCATCAGTATTAGATCCATTTGCTGCTTGCTGAGACAACGTTCGAATACGTTGAAACATTGATGTCACTTCGTCCAACGCGCCCTCCGCAGTTTGAGCCAAGGAAATACCATCATTTGCATTACGATTACCTTGATTCAGACCATTAATTTGGGATGTTAAACGGTCAGATATTTGTAGGCCGGCGGCATCATCTTTTGCACTGTTAATACGCAAACCAGAAGATAAACGCTGGAATGATGTGTCTAATGCACCACCAGAATTGCTTAGTTGTCTTTGCGCATTTATTGCACTAATATTCGTATTTACATATAAAGCCATGGTTTCTCTCCAGAAGTAAATCTATTACTTACTATCAAACTTAAATTAGGTTAAGCAGTTGTTGTTTTTCAACTTTTAGCTCGGTTATTCAAGTTATCGGTACACTCAGAAAATCCTTTAGTTTTTTTTTAAAAAAACATAACTAATTGAAAAGCAGCAAGTTAATATTAAATAACCACCAGATAAAGCCTAGATTTCAACAATAAGCGACACGCGCTTATTTAGTCGAACCTGAATAATGGCGCTTCAAACGTGGAGCGCCATGCCTTTTTCATGCTCTTTTTCTGCTAATGCCATTTTCAACCGTAATAAACTTAAAAATACGCCAAAATATTGGGCACAATAAAGCCACTTGCGCCGCTTACGTAGGTTTTGACCACAGGCACTTAAGATCACGTTGATCGCATCACCCAACACACCTTTCGTAAGCGTACGGCAAACCACACCTTGTTTCTATCTTAGAGCTTAATATTCCAAGGCAGCAGGTCTTCTAGGCTGTCCTCTGTATTGCGCTTCGGAAGTTCTTCAAATAATTTCACTAG
>NZ_JBLIXL010000037.1:0-16422 GCF_047525455.1 Marinomonas phycocola | reverse complement strand
GAAAGCTGCAAATATTTTGGAAACGATAAAGCAGGTTGTCACTTTTCTTATCAAGATGGCTCTGAATCATTGTTTTTTGCCGATATGGACATAAGTCCAACGGCAGGCACCTTTTCCTATAGCAGAGCATCCACTGTTAGCAACCTTGAGACATCAGTTAAGGCGAGAGACTTACTTACGGAATACAACCTATTAGACTTCACCCCTACGTTGCCTGATAAACCTTATAAATGGGCTGGCATCATATCTGGCGTATCAGAGATGTTAAACAACTCTTTTGAACAAGACTGGGGATTTGATTTATTCGGTTTCGATAGGAGTTTTTTAGCAATGCATACCCCCGTTTGCTCAAAGACCAGCGCCTTTGAATATTCTTGCTCTTTTATAGAGCAAGTAGATATGGTGAAACAATGTGACTTTCTAATGGGGCAAGAAGATACTCCTACATGCAATGTGTATGATGAAGCAACACCCTCAATTAAATCAATTATGCAAGACCAACTTCGCTTTATGGGCTTCGATGCCGCGCAGGAGGTGGGTGCTAATTATTCAAAATCCTACCCAGTAACGGTATATGACAACGCCTGCGAACCCACACATTCTCTAATAAAAAACAAAGTTAACAGATTGATCTTCGATGAAGGTACTCAAAAGAGAGTACTTAACCCAAACGACGCACAAGACCAAAGCTTAATGCGATATTACGACTCCAATTGGAGCAATGTTAATGTCACTGCACATTGCGCTGGCGTAACAGCCATCATAACAGGGTCAGACGGTGCATTTGTCGATTTAATTAATAACCCGTCTTTTGCAGACTTCAAGTCTAATGAACCTGGTTATGCACTAATGAGTAATAGTTGGGGAGCACACCCTAGCAATGGTACTGCAATCCCAGAACAGATAGCGGAAGGTAATTTTTATGTATGGGCTGGTGGCAACGCAAGAGACAATCATACACAAGACGCAATAGATTACCCTAATGTCAATTATGTCTGGGGTACGGACTTAGCAAATCAAGTAATAATGGTTGGGAACATCGATAAAGAAAAAAAATTGTATCAATTCTCTGGCATCCCTGGCAATAACCCAGACATTCAAAAACGATGGATTATAGCCTTAGGAACGGACGTTATATCTGCAAGTTCTTTGGCAGGAACAGAGAACTCATTTCAACCATGGGGTGGAACATCATTTTCCACACCATTTGTAAGTCGAGCACTTTCTCTAGGTAAAAGCTACTGCACTGTATCTAGTTATGAAAACCTAGCCAACACGTTACTGGCTACGGCTGATAAATCAATTCCTAACTATGATCCTAGTATTCATGGAGTAGGGATGCTTGATGTCCGCGCTTTTTTGTATGAATTACAGACAAATTGCCCATAATTATATTATATTATATTTAATAGCTCTTATATAGAGCTATTAAATACGTATTCAGTCAATTTATTAAAAAAGGAATAATTAATGATTAATAAAATCTTAATACCTACCATATTGATTTTCGCAAGCACTCACTCAATATCAAATGAGTCTTGGAGTAACCTGAATGACAGAGATCTAAAGGCGTCGCTTCAGAGCTCAATAAATACATTAAAAGCACAATCTGTTCAAATCCATACTAACAAAGCCAAAAATCAACAACAAACTATAGACATTACTAACAATCTTAATTTAATCAATAGACTCAGAGCTGACACTAACAATAAGTTTGTCGCGTTTCGTGGCAATATTAACAATCAGTTCGGCAGCTTAAAATCTGAAGTAAAAAGTCAATTCGGAGATGTGGGCAGCCAACTGAAGACGGTTGATGGTAATCTTGCAAATCACTACGGAATAATTCGAAACTTAAATGCTCAAGCTATTGAAATCAATGGTTTTGACTCTATTTCTTCAAAGAAAAGGTCAGGTACAACAATGATGGAAAATGTTGCAAGCCTCCAAACAGCAATGTCTGATAATGGAAAAAAAATTAAAAACAACAAAGTCCGGCTCGACAGCCTTGACTCTCAAATTGAGTCAAAAGCATCTCTTTCGGATGTGAAAAATAACATAAAATTAAATATTAAACATACATCTACGTGCACTCAATATACAGCTTTCAGAAATAACGAAAGCAACAGAGCATATCGTGGGACTAAACGTCCTAGTTCTAGTCACTATAATGATATAAAGTGCATTAGAGAGGCAGTCAAAGTTCAGGGCTATTTATATTAATCATTATTTATATTAATTAATGCCTATAATGCGTATATAATATTTATTAACGTATTATAGGCATAACTAAATGTTCAAAATTTTTCTACCAATCATGTCAGCTTGCACACTCATTTCGCTTATCTTTATTTCTTAGCTTTGCATTAATCTTTCGATAAACAAATGCATTGAATGCATTGCATAACTTGATTTAGAGACAGCTTCGCTTGCAGTGGGCTCCTCTGCTTTCAGACCTTCAGGTGGCGTTGCCCCAATACTACTAAAGACCCCATCTACGGAATAAACGAATCTAAAAGACATGTCCGACATGAAAAAACGAAACTGGCATGAATGAGCAGCTTTTCCAGATTCAATTAGATTAATAATTTCATCCCTATCATCTAAAACAAAATCAAAAAACTTCGCCCTTTCTTTTCCCTCCTGCGAATTCGCTCTCAAATCGCACTCGCCACCCAGACTTACCTGTTGATCTCCCACACCACGAACAGGCGACTGAAAACTTATTGCCCCAACAATATCAGACGACATTAAAGCAGCCGTTAGAGCCGTTCTTATCAGCTCAGAGTCATGCGCCACTATCTTTATTTTAGGAACACCCGCAGTCATGAGTATTTTTAAAAAAGGCTGCAAATCCTCTGACTTTGCACAAAACCCAACGAACAAAATATTCTTATTTGTTATGAGAACCGGTATGTCCTTAATCTTTATTTTCGTAGCTCCGTCTCTTCTCATTTCGCTCATTATTAACTCTTTAATTTCATCCTTACGTTTTTGTTTTTCTGGACCTTTCATTTCAGGATAGGCTGATGCCACCTCTGCCATTTTTAGGCGAACTTTCTTATTCACCTGAGGCATATCATATAGATGCGACTCTATCGTGTAGTTAACAAGCCACTGAGAATCCCCTCCATTTAATACAAGATCATTTGGTCTCCTTGGGTCCGGCTCAGTAAAGCCCTTAACGAAATCGCGTTCTCCCAATTCTGGCTTTTCGTGCTTTTTAACCATTACTTTTAATTGCTCGTAGTCAATTGCATCGCATGAATACACTTGAAATTTTTGAATTAAACCAAGCAGTTTTGACATTATTTAGATTCCCTGTTCAGTAGCGCTTTCTGCCATGATTTTAAGTTCGCTTTTTTGTAGTGTAGGTTTTGTCTCGCTATACCAAGGTCTGAGGCCACCGCAATTAACTCACTCTTTCCGTTAGGAAGAGCATAGTTATCAGTCATTCGCGCATAGCCACCATCAATAATTAAATCAATATTAAGTGGTTGCTTAGCCTTACCATCGCCCACTGGCCAGATACTGAACATCATCAACCCAAATCGATCGTACTCTCTTTGAACCCAAAATAATTTACCTAATGCCTTACCTTTTAACTCCGAACAAGAAGACGGCCGATCCGAACAGAGAACGGTAGATGGAAAAAAATAGGCCATATCAATATAATAGGTTTTATAATCAGATGCTTTAACACTTAACCGCGTAGGTGTCGCAACCCCAACAATACGAACTAATTCAGACTCAGGGCCAGGATTGCTTTTTTCATGAATAGATGAACACCCAGTAGTTGATAAAGCAGCCAACACAAGAAGCATCATTGCTCTTACATCTTTATTTTTTCTCATAACACCCCGCCATTTCTTTTAAGAGAAGCAATTGACCCAGTATCATTCGCATCAGAAGCCTCTACTTGACGAGCAGTCGTTCTGGTCCCTTGATCTAAAGAAGCTGCACCAGAATTACCTGAGTTGCCTGCATCTCCATCTACTCCAACACTGTAATTGATCCCTTGCTTATATGCTTCTGAATTGGACATAAGATTTCGAGTCTCTCCCTCACCATCCTTTTCAGCAAGTCGAGGCAATGCGACTTTACCAGTCGACCCCCCTGCCCCAGTAAGTCTATTAACACCTTGATCTACACTGCTTACTCCACTCACCCCTAAGTTCAAGCTCAAAAATTGCATAACACTATCAATAGCCATAGACGGAAACGAATAAAGATAGATCATTGCATACAAAGGCGGCACCACAAGAAATCCGATTAATGCTGCGATATACAATGGACCTTGTGCAGTTGCCTCTAAACTAATGGCAAACACCTGATAAATTATGAATTGATACGTAGCCACAACTGGAGAAACCAAAAGGTCTACCGCTATAAACGAAGACACGATCAATAACGGCATTATCCCTACTGCCATTGTAGACATCATCACTTCTTTAGCACCTTCCCCCAAGACATTAGTTCCATCAGAACTGTACATTTTGATGGCTGAAACGGCAGCAAATAACGTGGTTTTAATAACCTGTAGAAACCACTTCAAAACAGTGGTCATAAACATCAGAGCAAGCAACCCAGGCAATACAAAAGCACAAACAAACGCAAAAGGCAGAATCAAGCTGAACATCGGCTCCATTAACTGTTTATAAGCACTAAATGCTCCGCCAATCGCCCCACCGACAATGGAGAAGACACCGCCACCTACCTTTGATAATAATGAGCTTGCTTCTCCTAACAACCCCTTAGAACCACCAGCCTTATCACTATCATTTATTTGTTCTAATGCAGTCTTACCGCCAACAGCAGATTTAACGAATGAAAAAAATGGACTCGTAGCCCCTACTGCAGAACTTAATGCGATGTAAGATGCAATTATCGTATGACCTGCATTTATATATTGCCCAACGACATGTTCATTTGACTGAATTAAAAAGCTTTTCGCCATCAGTCTACCTAAAAAGTTAGACACCGCTCCATCCATGTTGACTAAAGCGCCATAACTTGTCACGTCAGAAAAGTTGACTTCTCCCATTGTATTTGCATTGGCCAAGGTTGAAAGAGACTTTTCAGCATCCGTTAATACCGTTGTTCCGTAAGATATTTGATTTAAATATCGCGATAAGCCGATAGCCATCCCCATGTCGTACATTGCGCCTTCTTCACCATACGACTTTAAATCAACCCCACCATTAACCTCCATTTGAAGAAGCCCAATAAGCTTTTTCTGTGCGTTATGCATCAATGTCATAAAAAATGGAAAATTAACCCATCCCTGCGCATAATGCCCGTAAGTCGATGGTCGGGCTATATCAACTGTCTTATCGGTTTTAACAAAATCAATCTTTCCATCGACACTTTCTTCAATCTTCAATTTTCCTTGTGCCGTTAAATAGGCCTGCTTAATGATCTGATCTACATCTGCCGCAAAGTTCGTCCTTAACTTAACCAGCCCAGCCGCAATACCATCACCTTTACATGCCTCCAGAGCGTCACCGTCAAGTGTATAGTATTTGTCCTCTACTTCTAGCTGGCTCACATTGAAATTGCTGCTTCTACCTATGTCACACTGCCGAACAAACTCTGAAATCCCAGGATCACTAGCTATTTTTTCTAAACCACTAACAATCAATTTTGTTTCTACTACTAATTTATTCAAAGCAATCAAATAGCTTTTGTTGATATACTCTCTTATAGCTTGGACTTCAGCATTATTTTTTGAAGTTAAATCTAATGAGTCGGCTATTGGGTCGTTTGTGTCAAAAGAAAACCACTCTGAATCTATTTCTATTTGTGAAATCGATAGAGAACCACATGCAGAATAATCAATTTGAAAATTCATAGGTGTAATAGCCTTCACATCCACCGAAGACGAGTTACCCGTACTAGCTGCATACGCAGAATTACAAAAAGCGAGTTCAAGAACTTCTGATACAATGTAGTCTGTCTTTGGACTGACCGCTAAAGTAGGAGATACACTAACCGCTCGCCATTCGAAATACGTCATAACAAAAGCATTAGTGACCCCAATTCCGACAATCAGACTAGAAAATAAAAAGAGATTTAATATTGCATAGCCTTTGTATATAGGGGCAGTCAAAGCCAAGGAGAAAGCGGCTGACAAAGACACCATACTGACTCTTTTTAATAACATATCCTGTTCTGCTGTGCTATTTGCCCCATCCATGCCGTCAGAAATCAACTGAAATCCCACACGAAACGCCACAGATAGCATCATCAATATAATTACCGCATATCCAGAGAATAATGAAAACATACCCATTATCGAATCTGGCGAGTTTGTTTCCAGTGTATTATCCAGATCCGAGAGACTAGAATATGGCCTAATATTTTGAAAGGCAGTAACATTCAAACCCTCACCAGAAAAAGGTGATCCACTAAGATCCCCTTGTCCTTTAAGATAAGCCAATGATAATGGATTATTTTGTACATCCTGAATAACAGTTCCATACGGAAAGGTTAAGATCTTTAAAGATAAATCATTAGCAGTGAGATTGTTTAGCTCAAGAGAGAGATTACCAAAATCATCTTCGAGCGAAGCATAACTTTGAGAACTTAATGGAAAGGAAATAACAATCAATGCATAAAACAGTAATAGACAACGACTCGCAAGACGAAAATAGTTTCTCCTCGCCAATAGCTTTCTTACAAATGTGTGAAATAAAAATATGCACCCTATTATTCGTAAATAGAACCTCCCCTTGATAGTTTTTTTTCGGAGGAATTCTTTCAAACTTAAAATAATTGAGCGATATGATGTTTTTATGAGTACAACTTTAAATGCTGCAGAGACGCCAAACACGAACAACAACATAAACAGTAAAAACAGATAATATATAGGATGCTTATTTGCTAAAAACAGCCATTCTAGGGAGATACCACCATACAAAAGAGATGTGCAGACAGTTAACGCAAGTGAATGACTGCCATACACCAAAAGGGACTTCAACGCAGACCTTATCCGCATAGAAAATTTCGACTTTTTGGGCTTTTTGTCTAGTACTTGCGCCTGATCAATCCAACTATCAACAGACTTTGACATTTACACGCCTCATTAAATGTTATTAAATTATAATTAATTCAATTATTTCACATTAGATATATTATGAATATTAAAAAATTATTTCCACATAATAAAGCAGTCAATTTTCTATTAATTAGCTCATTTATCCCTTGTTTTGCTAACGCACAGGCTTTCACAACAGGCGCTTGGTATAAAGAAGACCCAAACAACTCATACTACTACATTCAAATTGAGATAGATCAAGAGTCAATTAATACGTTTATGGATTTACAGTTTGCAGGCGGGTGGACCGTAGATATAGCAGGTTCAACAGATGGTCAAAATTTTTTACAAGCTAGACTTAAGAGAAACACCCCTCTTAAGCCCGACAGCAAGCCATTCCCAGAGTCGAAAGCATGGTATTTGAATGTCGTTCAAAACCAACCGAGAAGCTGGATAGTCGAAGGAAGCGGGGTTGAAATTCAAAAGTTCTTTGAAGAGAAAATGAAAAGTGGTTATATGCCAGGCTTCACAGAATTACCATCGTCAAGCAATCGCCACATATTTACCATGTATAGAAAATAGGTCAATACTTATGAATGGTGCATCTTCGTCTATCCTCCTTCTATCTCCCGCAGATAGACTTTTATTTACACTTACACCTGAAATGGTTAGGAAAGAGTTCAATATCGACGTCAATACGTCTCATTTCTTGGTAGGAAGAGCAAACAAAAACTCAATAGCAAAGCCAGACTGCATTCACGACACTCTTGCAATACAAGCGCTAACTCCTGCACATGAACAACTAATCTTACTGGATTTAAGCACTTATGACCAAGCTGCATTTTTAACCATGTCACTCAAATTTGGTTTAAAGATATACAAACACAACACTTCAAATCATATTTATAGCGCAAGTTTTACAAATGACTCCGAAAGCTTCTGCTTTGGAATATCTCAGTCAACTCACACAGAATGCATGCATATCATACAAAATGAATCTACTTATAAACGCAGAAATCAACTTCCAGCCCAATAGGACGAAATTTATGGCTATTTCAGCTTCAGAATCGGCAACTCTAATCAAACGCATTAAAACCATCATAAACAAAATTAACGCCTTGAATATAAGCGAGATAGAGAGCATTCCGCTATCGCTTAGAGATTGTGAACCAGATATCTTGCGTGTATTTAAGGGGGTTATTGAAAGCTCAATTGGATCAGCCGAGTCAAGAGTAATGGAAGAAATACAAAAGGCCGCAGAAGAAGAAAGCCGGAAGCAAGAAGAGCTTTGTCAGTTGGTAGATTTATTGAGAGGCTTTAAATCCAATGAATCTTTATCTGAAAGCCAGCTATTGAAAGCAGCTACAACGATGTACGAAAACCTCTCCAACCCTAAAAAAAATAACTCAACAACAAAGAAATTAAATAGATCTAGAAAGCGAGAAAGCCCAAAAACTGCAGTTCCTCAGAAAAGCGATAGTATAACTAATTGTAATGAAATTATCGACACTAATAACAACGATAGATACTTGCAAAGCAATGATACAGAGATCCAAGAAAACAATCATCGGTATTAATTAAATGAGATTTTTAAGAATCTATATATTCCCATCTGCCTTAGCATTTTTATTTTTGATCTACGCTATATACGACTTAAAGATATTTTCTCCACCGCAAAGACCTTCGTTAGCAATTACTATTAATGAAAAGAATGCCGAGGACTTTGGTTTAAATTATATCTCTATGAATAATATACATTTTATGGGAGGAAACCTTAATATAAAAAAATCTACAAAGGTATCTGGGGGGGCATGCTTTGCCGAGTTAGAGGAAAAAGATTCTATTTATGAGCTTGATATAAATGTTCCTAACACCCCAACACAGAACAACTTTGATGGAGAAATTATTATCACGGGAGATGTTCTATTAGAAGTACAGAAAGAAGCCATTAGAACAATTAAGAACAAAATTAACTTATCATACAAATTAATTTTGAGCTGCTATAAAAAAATAAATGACAAAAGAACTTTATTAGATAACTAAAAAAGTTGCAGATTTTGATGCGCTATCAAACAGCGACTCTCACACCATCGAAACTGTCAATGAAATTGATACTGAAATAAGAGGCATTATGATAGTTTCCGAGCCTTTTATGGAATGGTGTCGAAAAGAGGCCAGCATATCTCAGTTGTTAAACATTAACAAGAATTTGACATCCTCTCCACCCTAAAGGGTGGAGATTCCTACTGCTAGCGCTTAATGCCCCAAGCGGAGAATGTTGCTTAAGCTGTAAGTCATGATTGCCATAACAATTAATTTTATTTATTATTAATTAATTGTAACTAATTATATGTTATTAAATCATGAACAATAAAACTCCAAAATACATCACAATTGAAATAAACGAAGACATTACTTATTTCAGCAATCCAGCCATAAAATCACTTGTGCATTCACATAAACCCACCCCGCACTCAATCGCACTCTATCTCCAGAGGATAGGAGTCATTGAAAAGCTTCTAAAAATTTCTAAAGCTGATCTCGACAGGTATAGAATACGCTATATACCCGCCTAACTTTTTTTAATAAATCCCGCCATACAACTAGAGCGCAGGAAATATTTCCCTCATCTAGCTTAGCTCGCCCCAGCCAGCAGCCAGCAGCCAGCAGCCAGCAGCCAGCAGCCAGCAGCCAGCAGACTAAGCATCCATTTTAATTATTTCTCAATTAATAAATTAGATTAGAAATCCTCTTGTTTGCATCTAGATTGTTGTTATAAGATAATCTCAAGCGACATAATAAAGGCGAAAACGACATAAAAAGTATGACGCCAAACATTTTATTGAAACAACCAATCATCATCACTAACACTAGGACTACAACATGGACGCGTTAGACGTAATCGAATCATCAGCAAACCGGCTATCTATGAGCCAACAAAATCTTAAACAGTTTATGTCTGATCATAAAAAAGTAAAAATGTTCGTCGGTGACGAAGACCTAGACATCGACCGAATTCATGTTAACAATGCACTGAATAAAAGCCAACTTGCCAGGGCGCTCAACATGCGCCAACACACTCTTAATGCCAAAATTGATAGAGCCATTTCTGACAACATTATCCCACAGCCATTAAAGCAATCTATCGCTCATCTTTTTACCCGAGATCACATCAACGCTCTAATGGAATACATGGAATTACCCACATATCGCAGCAATAAAGATCCTATTTGCATTGCTGTAGCAAACCAGAAAGGCGGAATAGCTAAGTCAACAACAACTGTCACGCTTGGTGTGGCCATGGCCCTCGATCTAAACCTAAGAGCTAAAATCCTTTTGATAGATTTAGATCCTCAAGGATCATCGGGTACAAACCTATACAACCATGCGGCACAGGCTGGCAGTAGCTCGAATAATGATGATCTATTTCTTACTGGAGTCGACTTGATTTTGGGTGAATACGAGGCCAATTCTCAAAATGGTGAAGAGTACGCCTCAGCCGTGAATTACTTTATTAGTGAGGGCGCGACAAATCTTGAAGCAAAGATAGCCACAGCGCTTGAAGCAACCAAACCTACCCACTTACCCAACTTAGATGTATTGCCAGCTTTTCCGTCAGATGAACGATTAACAGATATTTTTGGAGAAATGACTCTACCTCAAAAAGAAGCGTTGTTTAAACACTTCAACGACATTATAGATGGAATCAAACAGCATTATGATATCGTCATAATTGATACACCACCTCAGGACGCAGCTTTTACATGGCTTGGTCTGGATGTCGCAAACTTCATTCTGACACCGATAAAACCAAGCCCATTCGACGTGGCAAGTTCCTCTAACTTCCTTTCAAATCTAAGAAACCGACTAGAAAAGCTTCCTTCTCAAGGAAAAAATTTGAGACTTTGGCGGAGCGTTATTACAAACCATGACTCATCATCCGACGATGAAGTTAGAATAAAACTCGGTCTCCATAGATCACTTGGCGCCAATTTATATTCCAGCCCAATTTACAAGAGCGTTGCATTCACTGCAGCATCAGCACTTAACCGAACCATTATGGACCTTAAGAATGCCGATAAAGTATGCTCATCAAGGCAGCTTTCGTCAGCAAGAGATAGCTTTTCTGCTTTTTATTCTCAAATATCCGCAGATATTGAAAGCCACTTTTCCAAAATAGATTAGATTAGCGAGAATCATTATGAGTGAAAAAAAAATTGATGGCTTTCTAGGTGGAAGAGCACCAAAATCATCGTTTTCAAACAAACCAAAAACGTCATCCTTTCATACGTTGAAAGACTTAAATGACGAGACTATCAAAAAACCTATCACTAGATTGGTGATACCAGCGAGTGAACTGGAGGAGCGAACAGTTTGCGCAAAAAACAATACTAGATTATTCGTAGGCCAAGAATTCACTGATTTTGGAGTCTATAAAGACCTTCGAGATAAGCAGATAATGACTCAACCAGCCTCGGGATACCGAGTTACAGGGAACGACAAGATATTTCTGTCAAATGGTAAAAGTCGTCGTGCAATGATAATGGAGCTACATAAAAACCACGGAATAGACATAGATTTCATAGTTGATGTTGTTGATATACAACATGACCAGATGTGGATTGCCGATCGGTTACGTGATGATTCAGATTCGAATAGAAAATTAAATTGGTTAGAAGATGCTTTACGCGTCAAATTATTCTATGAAGAACAGGTTATTGAGTTGGGTTCCAAAACATCGCTTACTGATTTCAACGTGAGCTATGCAAAAAAAATATCCGGCAGAAGATACAACAATAAAAAAATCCGATCTCAACTAATCATCTCGCTAATTTGGACAAAACTCGAAAACATTTTTTTGAAAGTCATGAAGGCATCAGATGAATTGACTCAAAACGAAGCAATAGCTCTAGAAAAATACATGGAATCTTTTTCAGGAAATTCAATTGATATAAGCGTTCATGAAGGTCGAAATACTTTTATCAAAAAATCTCTCCAGGATGAGATTTTTCTTTTATGGGAAGAACCTATTTCTGAAATACAAAAAAAAATTGAGCGCAACGAATGCCTCGATTTAAAAACCCTACTTAAATCACTTGCTGAAGAAACCAAATCAAACACAAAGAAAGTACAACCGACGATCACAATCAATAATAAATTAATCAAGGGCCAGTACAACTTCAAAATAGAGCGAAATTCACTCAATCACGAGCAGCAATTACGCGCCGAGGCGCTTGCTAAAACGATTGATAATGCAGTAATAGAATTAAATAAACTGACACAAGAAGCATCAGCAGACGAGGAATAATCAAGCAACAACCTAAAACGTTTGAATTTTGGTCTCTTCCAATCAACGAAATAGAGGCATACCTATCGATTCAGCCAAAATTCATAGTTAGAGCGTTCATTACATAACTTTTGACATCCTCTCCCTTTAGGGTGGGGAGGATGTCAAGAAAACCACCAACAGTATAATACAGAACAATTGTTCTACATCATGAAAAACACCAACAACCTAATAAATCTAACGAATTCAATATAAAATGCTCACTTTGATCATTTTTATACCTTTTTTATTAAGCTATTTAAAACTGTACCCACCTCGATCAGCGACTACTAAGGTTCCACCTTTAACCTAAAGTCTAACTATCACACCAGAACGTTAAAAACAGTGAGGCATCAAAAGTAAAATAGCATTATCTCATTATCTATATGCAATGAGACATGCATGAACATTTCAGACGCCATGAGAAAATTCAAATGGAAGAGTCGATCTTTTCTATTTCTCTTTTGAAACAAGAGTATAAAAAGTCATCTACTCAAAAAGAGCCAAATACAGAACACTTGTTCTACATCCCATTCATGAAAAATACAAAACACTTGTTCTATATTAAGAGCACCACCAACAAGACAAATACAAAACACTTGTTCTATATTAAGAGCACCACCAACAGGCCGAATACAGAACAGTTGCTCTACATCCACTTTATGGAAAAATACAAAACACTTGTGCTATGTCTTGACGTCCTCTCTTTTGGTCATATGTATAACTTTTCACTTAACGAAAGACATACTGTACTGTACCTACCTCGATCGGCGGCTACTAAGGTTCCACCTTTAACCTAAAGCTAATTATCACACCAGAACGTTAAAAACAGTAAGGCATCACAAGTAAAATAACATTATCTATATACAATGAGGCATGCATGAACATTTCAGACGCCATGAGAAAACTCAAAATTCAAAATTCAAAATTCAAAATTCAAAAGGAAGAGTCGATCTCTTCTGTTTCTCTTTTGAAACAAGAGTATAAAAAGTCATCTACTCAAAAAGAGCCAAATACAAAACACTTGTTCTATATTAAGAGCACTACCAACAAGACAAATACAGAACAGTTGTTCTACGTCCACTTCATGAAAAAATACAAAACACTTATGCTATGTCTTGACGTCCTCTCTTTTGGTGATATGTATAACTTTTCACTTAACGAAAGACAAACTGTACCTACCTCGATCGGCGGCTACTAAGGTTCCACCTTTAACCTAAAGTCTAATTATTACACTAGAACGTTAAGAACAATGATGCATCACAAGTAAAATAACATTATCTATAACCCGTGGTGCATTTGGAAAATAAGGTGAAAGGAGTAAGTTACTCACCCTCAATAAGAGATTATCATTAATTATCTAGAAAAATGGTAATACGATAAGTAACTTACAGATTGTTTATAAAAAATTCTAACTTTACTGCACTCCCTTGAGCCGATTGACAATTTTTTGAATCAAATCAGGTTACCAAAACTCACCGATAAAGAGCTGTTGGCTTTAAGTTTAGCGGCAGAATGTTAGGGTATTGATTCTGAAAATTTTCTTTTTGAACAGTGCCTCCAGAAATCATTGGACGTATTGAACGCTCCGTTTATAACAGAAGAGTTCGAAGACTTAGCTTTAAATTGGAAAAACTTAGGCAAAGTAATTGTTCACGAAATTTGTCCTGAAAGTGATCTTTATATTGTGGACAGTATGCCATTAGAAGTGTGTCGATTAAGTCGAGCGAATCGAAGTCGAGCGAATCGAAGTAAAGTGTGCCAAGAATACTCAGAGAGCGCCCCTAATTTTGGTTACTGCGCAGCCCAATAAAAACGGTATTTTGGGTACAAACTTCATTCCGACTCAAAAAGAGCCAAATACAGAACACTTGTTCTACGTCCACATCATAAAAAAACACAAAACACTTGTGCTATGTCTTGACGTCCTCATATGCATAGAGCTTTTCACTTAACGAAAGACAAACTGTACCTACTTCGATCAGCGACTACTAAGGTTCCACCTTTAACCTAAAGTCTAACTATCACACCAGAACGTTAAAAACAACGAGGCATCACAAGTAAAATAACATTATCTATATACAATGAGGAATGCATAAACATTTCAGACGCCATGAGAAAATTCAAATGGAAGAGTCGATCTTTTCTATTTCTCTTTTGAAACAAAAGTATAAAAAAGTCATCTACTCAAAAAGAGCCAAATACAGAACACTTGTTCTACGTCCACATCATAAAAAAACACAAAATACTTGTGCTATGTCTTGACGTCCTCATTTGTATACCTTTTCACTTAACGAAAGACATACTGTACCTACCTCGATCGGCGGCTACTAAGGTTCCACCTTTAACCTAAAGTCTAATTATCACACCAGAACGTTAAAAACAGTGAGGCATCACAAGTGAAATAACATTATCTCATTATCTATATACAATGAGGCATGCATGAACATTTCAGACGCCATGAGAAAACTCAAAATTCAAAAGGAAGAGTCGATCTCTTCTATTTCTCTTTTGAAACAAGAGTATAAAAGAGTCATCAACTCAAAAAGTAGAAGTTATGGTTATGAAAAACTGTATAGCAGCTATCTAGCTATCTGTGAAAACATGATCAACAATACCAATATTGGATTTGATGACATTCTCGAATCTTTAGATTATGAAAGGTTATGCAGTCACATAAGTGAATCTTCCAATATCAGCCTGAATATCAAGTCTAAAAACATATTGAAATCATCTAAACAGGCACAACTCCTATTGACCATGCAAGATGAATCGGGAAATATCTGCTATCTTACCGCCTCTATTAATGAGGACATAAAGCCCTCTGTTAACGTTTCACTGGAAATGGTTGTTGATCATCGCTATATAAACGCCATAAAAGCCAAGTCATACAACTATTCCACCTATATGACCCCTCACCTTTTGATAAACCAAAAGCACCTAAGATATAAGTTGAGATTAGCAAAAAGCCGGCCCATGAAAAAAAGAGACACAATAAAGACTATCGAACTTAGAACGATATTTTCCGAACATAAAGATGGTTGGATATATCATAAAGACGATATGACTATTTATCTCATAAGGTCTAGAGGCCACAACCCAGCATTGCACCTTATAGCATGCAAAAAAGGTGATGGCGAATCGAGAATAATAGCCAGCGGAAAATTGTTCTTTGAAAAAGATGGAGCTAATGAAGCCGCAATGGATTTTATTTCAAACATTGAAAAAATGACTGGCGAGCAGATAGAAAATAGAGTCATCACAGTCATTTCTAAAAATTAAGCGTCTAGTAGGGCGCTTTCTTATCCCAAGAATATAGCTAGGCTTTCTCCTTTAACCTTTGGTTTTTTTATAACGAGGATAAGCTTTTTGAGTTGTCTATCTTCAAAAAAGCGAAAATAGATTAAACCAAAAACATAAGGAATCTGAATGTGAGCGATATAAAAATAAACGAATTCTGGAAACAAGATGATGCATTTATCATCAACCATTTCAAATCCATATCGGAATTCCAAGCCAACCTATTAATTAGAATAATTGCTAAAGAAATCGGAAATTTGAAATACCTTTCAAAATATTTGCAAACTCAACCAAATCACCTCGCAATAAAGGCGGTACAAGCCATTAAAAGAGAGTACGGAAGTTAGTCTTTTAACAGCTTTCGCGAAATTCTCCGGCTATAGCTAACGAGCCTAAGCGAGTTAGTTTAGTGGAAGATGGATAGCGAGTAAGGCGAAGCCTTGCAGTCGCACAGGCTTTGACAAGAAGTTTGTAGTGAATCTAACATTGTAGAAGTGAAGCATTTTCGTCTATATTTTGTAACTAACACTAAATGATATTTCATGTCATAAACGCAATGATAATGGGATTTCATAGATATACACTGTATAGAATTTTGAGTATTATCACATCTATGACAATATTACTCCATACAAAAACGTTGAAAGTTCGAGTCCGAGATAAGCATTTGAAGAAATTGAATGCTATGGCTTATGGCGTGAATCAAGTGTGGAACTACTGTAATGAATTAAGCGCTCGCTCAATCAAGGAAAAACGCAAGTTT
>NZ_JBLIXL010000036.1:0-17723 GCF_047525455.1 Marinomonas phycocola | reverse complement strand
TCCCATTATCATTGCGTTTATGACATGAAATATCATTTAGTGTTAGTTACAAAATATAGACGAAAATGCTTCACTTCTACAATGTTAGATTCACTACAAACTTCTTGTCAAAGCCTGTGCGACAAATGGGAAGTAGAATTAATTGAGTTTGGTGGTGAGGCTGATCACATCCATTTAATGCTAGGTTTTAACCCTACTCTTCAACCTTCTAAGTTCATCAACAATCTAAAAACAGTCACCAGTAGAAGGATTAGAAAAGAATACAAAAGTCATTTGGACAAGTTTTATTGGAAGCCAGTACTTTGGTCTAGAGCATATTGCTTACTTACAGCAGGAGGTGCGCCACTTGAAGTACTAAAGGAATATATACAAAACCAAAGCAGACCAACTTAGTAAATGCAAGGCTTCGCCTTACTCGCTATCCATCTCCCACTAAACTAACTCGCTTAGGCTCGTTAGCTATAGCCGGAGAATTTCGCGAAAGCTGTTAAAGGAAGGTGCTGTTATAAAGCCCTATATATAATATATAGGGCTTTATAAGTTTATTTATTTTGAGTGGTAGATGGTGTTAATTTGGAAGTCTGGCTAAATCGCTATTATAAATAGCAATGTATCCGTATTGAGACACATCTGCATCACCAACACCAAATAACAATAAGGCAAGTTTTTTACCACCTTCTGAGGAGTAGGTGAAAGGGATGGCCACTCCTGTTTTAAATGGGGCATACCCTATATTCATTTTGTAGCTCTTCAAGTCCTGTCTGATACCTAAAGTTCCATAAGGAGTCCATAATTCTCTTGTAGATGGGGTGGCCACATAATTGAAGACAAGCTCAGGATTTATATTTAGTATGCTATTGTCTATGTAAGGATCTCCCTCTATGCCGATTACTGATTTAGCTATGATTGGTGTGACTATTCCGTTTTCTACATTAACTCCATAATGGGTCTTTACATCCCCTGAACCATCGTGCCCAAAATAGGCCATTACTGAAGGGGTTCCGCTCGTGCCGAATGAGTTACTTATTGCATCTATCCCCATATAGGCTAAACCGCTAAGAGAGCCTGAAAACCAATTGTCTGGAGTATCGGACACGCTATACACGTAATCATTTGGTGAGCTAGAACTGTCATTGTATTGATAAGAGTGAATGCTCGTATCTGTTACACAGAGCAGAAAGGTTGATGGAGTTGGAAAGTGTTGCTGTTTAATGAAAATTGTTTTTCCTACGTCAGCGGAAGATGTCGAGTTACATCGGCTTATATCGATCGATCGGGATGGGCCGAATGGTGGCGCGTTAAATGGAAAGTTTTGAGTGAGAGAGCTTGCTCCGTTTATTGAGAAATATGAGTTGGCTTGTACTCCGAAAGTTGAGTTGCTTTCAGATATATCTGACAGTAGAGATATGTAGCTTCTGTCAGCCTTTTGACCCAATAGGCTTGTGATTGCCGGCATAAGGGCGCTATTACCGTCAAAAAGAAGGGATGTCTCAAATTGCGACGTATATGCCCCATCTTCTTCATCGGCGTTCTCTTCTCCTCCGTTTAAGTCGTAGATTGCCGCTTCAAGGAAGCCGTCACCCAGTTGAACTATCATGTGTTCACTTAAGAAGCTGCCTTTAGGATATGTGGGGTTAATCGGTGTAAGGGTAGATGAACTGAGTGAGCTGCTAGTTTTGCTTGCGACGAGTTGAGAGGTGGTAATATTAAAGCCAGAATCGTTTTCATAAGCTGGTTTTTTGTAGGAGACATAGAACATTCCATTGTTACCCTTGGAAAATGATAAAGGGCTACTTACTGTTGCTGTTTTTCCTATCGCGTCGGTAGGAAGTTGTAATGGCTCTTGGTAGGTCATCTGCTCCATTCTAAACTGATTGATCAAAGGGAAAAATTTGTCGTCAGGTAATTCAGCTATAGCAGAGATAGCACCATCTTCAAGCTTATTGATATGGTTTATTAGGCATCGATAAGATCCACATAAAAACTCTGTAGAATTTACTTCATCAGGTAGCCATGAACTAGCTAGAGTTTCTGTTATTTCAATATCGAAGGTGTCTGTAAGCTCGCCTAGAGAGCATGTTATCGTCACATTACCCGTTGCATACGCCCTCATAAAAAAGCCGTCTTCTAGATCCGTCATAGTTTCTTCGATATAGAGAGTTTTTTCATCAGAGCTATAGCATTGTGTGGCTGGTGGGTTAATTTCGACGGTGTCATTGGTCAAGTCGGCTTGAACGATTAGGTAGCTAGTATTGAACTCTATGATGGAAGGGGTGTTGTATTCAGAAATGGTCAATTTCGTAAATTCTGGATCCGTAAAAACAACATTAAATGATAATGATTGGTTGCTTAATTCACCTTCTACAGTGAATGTGCCTTCTGTATAGGATTTGAGTTTAAATCCGCCTCCCTCAGCTTGAGTGGGTATTAAGGTGCCACTCCAGCGGATAGAGTTGATCTCATCATCAGATACTTCGTTACCTTCCTCGTCTATAGCTGTGACTTTTAAGGAAATAGTTTCTCCTGCTGGAATGGGACTCTTGGAGGAAATTTCATATCCAATTTGAGAGAGTTTTTTGGTGGCAACGTAAACTGAAACTACTTGATATTTCTCGTGGTCTGGGTGTTTTACGACAATGACTGTTTGCCCTTTACTATTTGCTGTTAGCTCACCGCTATTGGTGACTGATACGATATCTGGATTGTAACTTTCAAATGCCACGCTCCTTGATCCAGAAGGTGCGGGAGTTACTGTCAATGCAAAGCTATCATTAAGCTGAAGAGATAGTCTATTGGTATTGACAGTAAAGCCAGCTTCATTGTCTGGTTCTTCAGGAGTTGTGTCTGGTTCTTCGGGAGTTGTGTCTGGGTCTGTTTGGGTATCTTGTGCCACATCTAAGTCGCAGGCAACAAGAGATAAAGACAAAAGAAGAGCTAGTAGTGTTTTCCATTTACTCATAGGTAACCTCTAATAAGTCGGTGTTGAGTTTCGTTGCATTGATCTTTAGCTTCATCTCCTGTTCCTCGTTTGCTTTGGTTAATTAAAATGCTTTCTTTTTCTCTAATTGTCGCGCCTGTTTTATATTCGAATAATATCCATGGTTTATGGCGTTCGATTATTTTTTTAATTTCAGTGTTATATAGAATTACTGAATTATCATTGCTTAGGAATGGGAGTGATTTGTCGTGTTTTATGCCTCGGCCCCTACAATTAACGATCATGGAAGCATCATTAATGAATGCCTGAGTACCATTTACATATAGATTTTGGTCACTATGCGTAAGAGGGAACCAGCCATCGCTTTTTCCATAAGACCACTTCATTTCAATTTTTTCTTGAGAGTCACAAGCGGAAACCAATATAACAATAGTGCTTATTAAAAAATAATTCTTCATATTAATACTAATTAGATGGTAATTAATTAATAATATATCACTTAATGATATTATTTAATAATCGATTGAGGGCATTCTATGAGGAATTCGGTTCATAAGGCAGAGTTGGATCTATTGGATATTCTAATATTGAATCATTTAAAAGATAAGGAAGCGGGCTATATTAAAGATCTGCTATCTGAAGGTGAGAAATCAGAAAGACTTGTTGTAACTTCTTGGTATGTCTCCTTAATAACGGATTTGAAAAAAAACAACCCCAAGGTTGATGTTTCTAGTCTCTACAAGTCCAAGTTCAGAAAAATGTTTAACGAATCTGCGTCCTGCTTGTTGCCACGCATAATGGAAGTGAAGGTTGGATATACGGTTTGCGATCGACTGGATATGACGATTAAGAATCTGCCTGGTGTGAGCAGTACTGCTCGGGCAGACTTTGTTCGCTACATAGTTGGACAAAAGATCACGGTAACTCAGGCGCTAAGTGATAATTGGGTTAATAGCGATACATTGTCTTTGGTGGCATCTATGTTGATGGTTAGAGAAGAATGGTTATTGAGTGGTGAGGGAGCGGCATCTCCTCTTGCTCACAGAGGTTTGGGGGATAAGGCGCTTGTTGGTTTGGGCGATAGCATGATAGGTGGGCAATGTCATAGGGTGGAATTATCCATTTTATTGTTGCCTGATGCTGACGACGATTCAGAAAGCGTCCTTATTATGGAAAAAATACACATTAAATCAAATTTCGGTGTTGCCCTTAAAATTATACCAATTGCTAGATGTTCAAGAGAGGAGGTTAATGATTACGTGAAGAAGGCCATGATCAAAATTATTACCCCCGTAGTGTATGAAGTTAAATCTGAGTCTTGGATGGTTTACTTGTTGGGAGACGCTCCTATGACAATGGTTTACAAAGATGCAAAAGTAAAAGCCTATGCGCCTGGGATTTTCTAATGGAAGCAAAAACAACAAATACAATAAAAGCGGTATTGGTTCTAATAGTTGTTGCTCAGCATTTGTGTTTTGCAATCTGGTCAAGCCTATATTTTGATCCAGTAATATCGGCATTAATGATATTTAGGGGGGATGTGGCTGTTGGGTGCTTGTTTTTGCTCTCCGGTTACGTGGTGGCTAAATACGCGACAATAAAAAAGAACGTTTGGATAATGGATCGATTGGGGCGACTGATTGTCCCCATGATTGCTGCCTTTCTATTAATGTATGTCTGCTACAAGATAGGGGCTGGAAACTGGGGGGTTAAACTTTCGTCAATGGGTTATGAGTGGGGTTATGTTAGCCCCATTGGTTTTTTTGATGATCTATCGATACAGGACGTTTTGGCAAGTTTCCTATTACAATTGGTTGGCTTTAATGACCAGCTTGTGTTGGTGGCCTGGTTGCTGCGACATGAATTAATCCTAAGCTTAACTATCTTCGCTATTATTGGTGGGGTGAGTAAGTCGCGTAAATACAAAAACGAGATCATTCTAGCAAGTTTACTATTAATGTTAATAATCTCATTTTATTTTAAGTTTGGCTTCGGTATTCACTCTGCGTTTTATTTAGGTGCGGTCATATTCTTCATAAATCGCATTCAAAGCACCCTCAGAAAAGTAATCCCTATTGAGTGTTTTATTGCTTTATCTTTCTTTGTTTATACCCTTGTCGTAATTAATTCTATGCAATCGGATGAATGGCGAGTGGAGCTTATCTCCAATAACTTGGCGTGGCTTGTCTTGCTGTTGACGGATGTAAGGTACTTTACCTTTTCACTTGCCCTGCCTTTCATTGCATTTGTCACGTTAGTAATTACGAAAAAATCCTCCATGGTTGACGGATTTCTAGAATGGTTGGGCGGGCGATCGTATTCTGTTTATTTGGTGAGTCAGTTCGCCATACAGATTGTAGCTATGGTTGTTTATAAGGTCGGTGCGTATGTGCCATCCATTGTGTTCGCTGGTCTTGTTTTGGCTTTGACGCTCATAATGGCGGAAATATTTTATAGAATCATTGAAGTGCCTAGTAAGCATATTATATCAAATCTCAAGTTGGGTGACCTTAATGTATGGAATAAGTTTCGTTTTAAAAAAGCGTAGGTGGTATGAGCCAAATAGCGTTGTTTATATTATAGAGAATGAGGATATTGCAGCCGCGATTTGTAAAAAAATCGAGAAAGCGATGGAGGATGATGTAAAAGAATACGACGTATCAGTGGACTTCAAAAAACGAATAATGCAAGTACCTGAATTAGGGGTCGAAATTAGGGGAAGGGCAATGGTGGAGGGGGTAATCGGCCTAATCCGAAAAAAATACTGGGAAAAGGATTGCGTGATTAATGGGGAGATTAATTGCTTCTACATTTTTGATGATGAGTCGGCGCGAAAATTTAGATTTAAAGAAAAGTATAACATTCTAGCTTTTCTTAATTTATTACAGATTGCTTCGGTATTAGGCGGGGCTCTTGCAGTACTGGATATGGTGGTTTAAATGTTAAAGGGTAAAAGTGGAGATGCAATATATGCGGTATATGGACTTGTTGATCCTGTGTGTAATGCTGTAATGGCCTATCAAAAGGGAATGATATATAGGGAAGGTCTTATAGCAATTGTAAGAGATAAATATCGTTTCGAAGATGTTGATTTTATCCTTAGTTACGTAAACAAAAGTGGTTCAGAGTTCAATTTAAAAGATATTGGACTACTAATTAAATCTAATATATTCAGATGCTTATACTATATTAAAGCACCAGATGATTTGTCTGCCGTAATGTATCATAGAGGTATGAATGATCATCATGTTAAGGCCTCGAAAAGAACCTATGAGAGAGGGGAGTTTTCTGGAGATATTTTGTTACGTAGTAGCATGGGAATAGCAAAAGTTTTGTATCGAGATGGGCTGGGATTTTCAAGAGTCGAAGTGGATTTGAATGACTTACAACTGGGAGAAATTTAATTATTTAACAAGAGTTAGGTTCTGTTAATGAAAGAAATATACCAATGTGTAATATTGTTTCTCATCTAGGAAATGTAATTAAATGTAAATATTAAGTATTAAGTAACTGAAAATAGTTTCTTATATTGTGATTAATTAAAATGCTGATATATTTATAGGTACGAAAAAATACTGGAGCATAAAATGAGTCACACTGTTTACAATAGAAGACAGACTGATACCGCAAGTAAAGTTGATATTTTACTAGAAGAACTTACCAAAGAAGCCTCTGATAAGTGGGCTCTGTTCAATAAGTTTGTTAGCTCAAACGTGCGTGAAGATCTTGAAGCTATTGTTGATCAAGACATTAGGTCGGTACTTATGATTTTTTCCATTGTTGAAAATGAAGAAAAGAATAATGTCAAAGGTTTGGTAGAGAGCTTTTGTAATGCTGATATTGATCAGGTTGTCGAAAAAATGTCTATTTACATAACAGAGCTGCACAGGCAATGCAACAAAGAAATTATAGGCGCGAGTGAAGATGGAAGATTGGCAAAGTTGCGCAAGCGATCCGACACTACTGAAAAGCTTGCAAAAGTCACAACGCCAGTTTATAAAAAATCGAAAGCTGCAAAAGGTAAGCGCTCTAGAGGGGTGGATCTTGTTATTAGTTGTGTTGATGAGCAAGGATTGCCTCAGACGAAGAAATGGTCATCATTAGGTCGCAAGCCAGATATCTTGAAAAGAATTATTGAATTGAATGCGCATTATTCAAGCTCCGAAGAATTGAGAAATATTGTTGTACAAGAAGGTGGCAGACTAAAAGGGGAAAATGACGAGATTGGTGAATGGGTCATTTCGGTTGTAAATACGAACGGCAACGCAGTTAACTTAGATTTAGATGCCACTGCTAATCCAGAGCAGTAAATTACCATACAGCGCGTAAAACACCTCCCTTTAGGTGGGTGATATAAGCGCCCCTCTGTTTTTGTTTGTCAAGTGATATCTAACATCGGGAAAATTCTGTCGAACCTTTCGGCTCGATACTCCTTTCAGTCAATTTATTAACTTAGATAATGACACTTCTTGTGAAAAATGAACGGATTAATCGTTGTCTGTAAAGTCAGCAGTGCTGCTTTAGCAAAAACCAAAATAGCTAATCTGTTTTGGATGCAAGTTGAGTTTGTTGAGGTTACAGCGCAAGCAACATTCTCCGCTTTGGGGCATCAAGCACTAGCAGTATGAATCTCCACCCTTTAGGGGTGGGGAGGATGTCAAGAAAATCTATCACAGGACCCAGATGACTATGAATACCTCGAACACAAAACTTATTAAATTTATCAATGAAAAAATGGAAGAGAGAGATCAACATAACGCAATGCCATTCCCCATGGAGTACATAAGAAAGTACTTAGATCAGAACCTAGACTCTATTCCAAAGAACCTTACATGGATTTTTTATAGAAATAAGAATCTAGCTAAGCTTGAAAGAGCTCACACAGTCTTAATGTATCACTCTATCCATTATAGAGAACTGGATTCCCATGCAAAGTCTGAATACTGCAAGAACTTCCTAAAAGAAATGTGTAAACATTATGCTTAATTTAAATTTATCCATAACGGTTCTTGCACTGATCCTACTACTGTCCATATCATCTAGTCACGCGCACAACATAAATCAATCTATCGCAAAATCTGCCGCTGATGTCGTAGTTTCCGAACTACTCAACTCTGATGAACGTCACAATTACGATACCGAGGAAATGCTTGAAGCACTAAGAAATGCTCTCGATAACTCAACGCTATATCTTGAGAGCCTTTCTGCAATAGAAAGTGAAGAAGGCGAAAACTTTACGCGCAAGCAAGCTGAAGCGATGTTTATTAGAAGCATCATGACCTACCCTTTTCTACGCAGTACAACCACTGGAATTCTCTACCAATCCATAAAGACAGCCACCAATAACACCTTGCCACCAAAGAGCACGGATAAGGTGAGGGTTAATATTGATGTGAGGGCGTATGATGGAGAAGTATTGTTAGACGAGGATAATTATGTGGTTCGTCTAAATCTAATTCACTCGATACTTTCATCCATAATAACTAACATGACAGAAGGAGAAGAGATCAAGGCTTTTATACCGAGCACCCTAATGTTTGGTGGTAATCAATACAGAAACATACCACCTTATTCAACAATGATTGCCACAATAGAGCTAATTCAGATCGTAGAACCTACAAAATATTGATTGCCTGCCCCATAAGCCATAAGCCATAAGCCATAAGCCAGTTGACATCCTCCCCACCCTAAAGGGAGAGGGTGTCAACATAATCAAAAGGACTCGCATTAACATCAACCTTGGAATCAATTATTTAGGTTGATCCTATATCAAAGACAATCTGCAGTCTCTCAAGCTACGTTTTTTATCAATTATTTGCTTAATGACGTCGGCCATGCCTGCGTCATTAGACACTAACCGTATATCATCCATTGAGATTGCCCTGTGACTATATAGCTCCAACAAATCTTGCTCTTTCCCCCAATAGTCGTCATTAATCGACTCTATTTCGTCGTCTGTTCGAGCGACTAAGAAATACCCATCATCAACCGGCATCAATGTAGACAAGTTGGGTGCAATAACAACTGAAGCCTTTATCCCTCGATTAGCCAACTTCTTAGAAAGAGATTTTTTTGCAGCTTTGTTCTTAACTATGAGCCGCTTACTCTCCAAGTATTTGGTTAAATCAAGGTTGTAATCATGAATAGACCCTGTATCTAATTTTGCTAGAATTTTAGCGATAGCTGGATGCAGATTATTTACAACAGAATCATTCTTCCAATCTAGCTCCAGTAAATCCGCAGCCGAACACATCCCCTTTTCTCTATATTTACTCAATGTAGTAGATCGATTACTGACCACCGCCGAGTAGAATGAATCTATTTCATTTATCCCGGATGCCATTTGCATTTGTCTCACATCAACATCGCCTCGGTTATTTTTGAGTACAATATCATGGCCAAGAAACTCAATAGTTGTGACTGCACTTAATCCGTAGTTACCTTTGAAATTTGGTGCCAACTTGTAACGTATCGTCTGACCTACCCACAAATTAACCAAACTCACTTGTTGATTAAGAAGTGTGTAGTATTCCTTATCGTATTCTTTTGTAACTCGATCATAATTTAATAGGTAATAATCGTAGAAAAGAGGCTTATTAAGCTTTTCATACCCCAAACCCTTGAGAATAGAATCACGCTTAGTCACATAATTGCTACCAGGGGCACGCAAAAGTGTTCCTGGACTATTCTGAACTCCAAAAAAATATGCCCCAGTCTTATATCGATCCACTCCAGACTTCTTTTCGTAGTCATTTAACATGTTGATATCACTCGCAGCAAAGGAGCCTCCTGCCTGCACAAGAGAAATACACATTAAAGCAAACTTCATTAACCTCATATTAAACCTCCTTTATATCGTCAAAGACTCTTCAGAATTTAATCTTTGAGACTTTCTTGTTTTATTCTTTCAATTAGCCTGAACAACGCGAAGTCTTTCTCATCATTCGTTCTATCTCTGTCAGCTAAAATTTCAATTCCTGAGATCAACTCCTTGTTAAATCGTTCAAGTTGCTTTTGACCATAAGCGGCAGCCGCTCCTACACCAATCTTGCTCATGAAGATCTTTACCACGTCACTTCCTATTTCAGCCATAAGCTCCGTATCAGATGTGATAACCGCTCCCTGCTGTTTATTTAAATAGGCCCTGGCCCGTATAATGGTAGATAAACTGCATGCTTTTAATCCATCATTGCTTCTTTGAACTTCTTCTAGTATCTCAGCTTGAGTTACCTTTCTAGAAACCCTATTTTCAAGCTCCGAAATAATAGATGCCACACGCAAGACGGCTACTGATACCTTTTCCATACATAGACACCATTCAATTAAAAATTAATAATAGCCCAATTAATGCTATTTAATCATTAAATAGTTTTATTTACCATCGAGCGCATAAAGCACCTTCCGTTAGGGTGGGAAAGATGTCAAGTTTTTCTCTGAGTCTGACTCATGCTTACTTTTAATATCGTATCTTTGTGGTTAGGGTTTTTTATATAAAAAATCGCATCTTCGTTTTGATCGCTTTTTGGTATTTGCTTGCCAAGAAAAGATTGAATCTGTTCCATTTGATCTTTTGAAGTAATGCTGTGTAGGGATTGCATTTCCCTAGAGAAAATATCGAGATGGTTTTTAGTTGATGGTTTGTTTGAGTGTGCGTCAAGCGCTATAGGAGCCATAGCCTCAAGCAATTTAAGCTTCTCTACTTTTGGTATAGGTAGGTGGTTAATTCCTTCACCTAGTGATGTGGTGAATGCTGCTTTGATTTTACTGCTTGTTATGGGGTTGTTATAAATTTCTTTATCGGTGTGAGACAAGCCAAGAATTTGAGGGTTTATTGTAGATAGCTCTAAAGTTGAGGTTTTTTCTACTATTTCTTTGATTTTTCTGTTATGGAGAAAATCTTCGAAGACTTCATTATTTTGCTGATTGATCAATTTTAGATAATGAGTTGGTGGACTTACTTTAAGTTCGGAAATATTTTCATATTGCTCCGAGAGTGATGGATTGATGTTGTTAAGGGTTGCTTCTAGACTTTTCGAGTTACGGTTGCATATTTCGACGTACTTATTAATGTTATAGCTTGGGCCAAGCTCATTGGCTTCGTTTAAAGACTTAATTATATCTATGTGATTGTCCTCTAGCTTGGTTAAAAAGTCTGCCAATAACGTTGCTGCATCTAAGTTTTTGATAAATGAGTTTGATGATGTGGAGCCGTTTTTAAGAATGTCCTCTATATCTTGGTTGCATTTAGGGGGGAGGGTTTCATGTAAGGCGTTTTTTAACTCTATCCCAAGATCGATATTTATCCAGTGCTCGGGATGAAAGTGACTGGCTCGTATCGTTTTAATCATATCAAGTTTATTTTCTGCTGACAGTAATTTATTTCCTTCTTCATGATTGCTGAAACGTAGCTGGCCTTTTGATATATCAAGGAATAAGTCTGATGAGTCGTTCATTTTGCCTCCAAAAAAACAATTAATTAATTGTTGCTATATTTTAATTAAAAAATAATAAATGCATAATATATTCTGGTATTAATTAAAATATAAAATTTTTCGGAGTCTAAATGCTTAATAAAAGCGGTTTTTTGTCGTTTGCAAGTGATATGAAGGATGTTGCAAAAGATATGTCTGGTAAGGCCAAGGAAAAGGCGTTAGAGGGTGTAGATAATGGTAAAAGAAAAATCCACCAGCAATTGCGAGGGAAATTGATTTCTATGATTTCAGAAAGTGTATTGATTCTTGTCAATGCTGATGATCATGATTCGGTAAGGGTGGAGCTTGCCGACTTGGATTTACTAGGAGGTGTTGTACTACAAGTGATAGAAAATAATGCCAATTATGAAGGGTTTCATAAGGGGGTTGTGATCAGTTATTGCGGGGTTGGTGGCGCTGAAATGATCGTTAAAAACCCAAATGAATTGATTTCTATTGTTCGTTCACTGCGAATTTTAAAAAAGCATTGTGAATTAGTGGTTTAAAAACTTGTTCATTATTTATCCTCATATTTTGTGAATGAATTGAAGCTGGTGGAAGTATGAATGCAAAAGAGTTAAAGCAATGCATAAAGAGCGCCTTGCGAGAGCCTGAGAGTACTGAGGATGGCTATAAATACTTGGAAGGTGTAAGGGAAAGGGCCTTTAAGGTTGAGGAAGAGCTGATTTCAGCGGGTTTCGACATAGATGAATACTTGAACAAGCATAAAGATATGTTGATGGCGTATGTGAATGTGGATGCCCAGATTTTATACTCATGTGATATTGAAAATGACTTGGTAAGCTCTTTGGAGAAAGGAAGTATTAAGGGGTTGGATGACTGGTTTAGTTACATGATTCATTTGAATATTCCGCCTTTTTATAGGTGGAAGTATGTTAAGCATGGAGAGATGTCGGTTAGTAGATGGTATAGAAGAGGTAGGCGTCCTGGTAGATTGCTGCTTGAAGATGCTTCCGTGTTTCTACTTAGCTCTTTTGAGCCGTACAAGACCCCTGTCAAACTTATGAATGTTGAAAAGAGAGTTTTAGCAGCTTTGATTGATATAGATGAAGGCACTTATTTTGATGATGTGTTGCGAAAATTACCACTAAGTGTTTTGAAGTTAATCAAGCAAGTAAGGGTATAGCCATGAAGAGTCTAGTTATGGGTTTAATGATGGTGGCTCCAATGATAGCTGCAGCCCAATCCGATTTGACCGTCGTTGACGATGAGTTAAGTGAACGCTTCGATTTTTTGATTAATTCCCTTGACTCCAATTCGCATTTGAAGAAAGCAATTAAAGATGAAAGGTCAGGAATGTATTTACTCGTAACTGATACTGGGGGGCGGGTTTATTCTGATAGATCGGCAACCTCTATTATCACAGGTGACATGATAGAGGTAAACAATGGAGTGATGAGTAATCGTACTCAGTCGGTATTAGCGAAGGAACTATTTTCCATTCCTAGAGACGAGGTTATTGTGTACCCAGCGAAAGAACCTAAGCTGGCAACTGTTTTAATATTTTACGATATTGATTGCGAATTTTGCCAACGAATGCATCGAGATACTCCCTTCTTACAAAATAGCGGGTTAGAGGTTCGCTATTTGGCGTATCCTAGATCTGGCGTGCTTTCTGAGTCTGCAAGTGTGATGAAAGGAATATGGTGTAGGGATGGAGATAAACCAATACTAGACTACATCTCCAAGGCGCCATTATCTGATCGTCAATTACTTATTGAAAAAGGAGGGACGGAAAATAAGTGTAATAAAAATGTAGTTTTTGACCAATATTCATGGGGTAGATCATTGAATTTGTCTGGAACGCCTGCATTAGTTTTTGAATCAGGTGAAGTCATTAATCATAGTCTTAAAGCATCCACAATCATAGAGAAAGCCTTCGCGGACTGATGGCCCGTGAAACTCTACGTTAGATTAAGCCCATCTTTTATATCTAGATGATAAAGATAATTAAAGGTTTCTATAAGATGAAAAGAATTTTAACTGGTGTGGTGGTGGTTGCTTCCATTGCTTCTTCGTTCGCTTTTTCTCAAAGTAATACGATCCCAAAAAACCTCAGTCAGTATGATTTTGAAAACTATAGTGTATTGCTGACTTGCTCAGATAGGGCTCCAAATATAAGTAATGAATGTCAGCCAAAGCGTTTAGGAACTTATAAGGGAAAGCACGGCCCAGAGCAGGTCAGTTTTGATCGTTCGCATCTTATTGACGCGAATACGTTTGATTTTAGTGCGACTGCAATCAAGCAGTCTAACTACATGGTTAATATAGCTCCACAGATATCATACCTTAATCGTGATTACGCATGGAAAGAGATTGAGGAACGTCTAGATTGTTACAGAACACCTGAATACATTTCCCAAGATAAGTCTATCCTCGTTATGGCGGGAGTTATTTGGGGAAACAATGAGAGTGATGATTATTTTATTGACAGTCATGGGGTTAAGACACCGGATGCATTTTTTAAAATTGTTTCATTTAATGGTGGCCCACAAGGAAATAAAGTATACGCTTGGAAAATTCCTAATGTTTCAGGCTCTCAGTCAGATAACCCAGATGACTTTTTAGTAAGCGTGCAGTCGTTAGTAATTGATTCTGGTGTGTTTGAAATAAGAGATTTAGTTCCAGTAGTTGATTATACTGTATCTGAGACTTCAATGCCTCGTCCATCGGTGTGTGACTTATCTTAATGGCAAGTTTTGCTGATTTGATACGAGTGTTGGAAAATATTCAAGCCGCATTAGTATCAATTGAATTTATTGTTGTTGCAGTGGTTATTTTTTTTCTAGTTCTGTTTATACGGGTGACCTTAACACGTCGGTCGTATAAACAAGTGCGACCTAACACAAAGGCTCAAAAGATCGCCTATGGTAATGCTAAGAAGGCCATTAGGGTGATAAAAAGGTCTGATGAAGGTGAGGGGATTCGAGCATTAAATACATTGAATGGGTTTGCTTTCGAGCTTCTATGTTTGCAAATCACTACAAAATCCAAGGGACTAACGTTTATAGCGACGCCTAAGTTAACTAATGATGGTGGTATAGACGGTATCATTATTGCCTCAGATGTTATGTGGGTTTTGCAGGCCAAGCATTATACTGGATATGTTAATGAACATGACATCACTTCATTGAGCGCACTTACTCGGGCGCTAGAGGATGGAGCTTATAGGGAGCGTAAGTCCAAACTGCTAGGTGTCAATGGAAGGCGTTTAAAGCAAGTGCGTTTAGTGAAGGCGATATTTGTTACATCTGGAAAGGTGAGTAAGACTAACATAGAGGTGTGTCATTTGCTTAATATAAGGCTTGTGCAGGGTTATGAGTTGCTTTCAGCAATTAGAGCTGGACAATCAGTAATTGATTAATGATTTTTCCATACAAATGTGTCAATCAATCTAATTTAGATGCCTACTAGGGAACATGCGTATAAGTCGAGCTGCACGCCTTAACATTCTGAAAAGCCCAATGACAGTCAGTAATTTGGGTGTTTTATTACTTTTCTAACACTAAATAAGATAATTGAACCTTGTTTAGTGTTTTTTTAACGGATTAACCCCTTGCGGCTCGGATCATCTGATCAATTCGAAACACGTTGGCAAGGGCAAACAAAAAGGATGCTCGTAATGGCCGAGCCTACTACGAGAAGAATTATCGAGAACTCAGCACAAAATATAACGAACTTTACTCTGAACATGTTTGGCACAAAAGAAAAGCCGGAAAGTTTCATTTTGACACCCTAAAAGACGATTGATTTTATTCCCGAGATAAAAATGGATAAAATATGTGAAGCTCGCTTGGTGAGCAAGCGTGGTTCAAAGATAAGAATTCGATGCATTTTGCATAGATGCTTGATGCTGTCAGATAAGAAAGAGGTAAAAAATATTTCTCATCTTTTGAGAAGTTGAAGTAAGCGTTACAAATAGGATCGTTCGGCATATGTTGGGTCATGTCTTTAAATTGAAATGTTAAGTTCCTTGATCCCCGAGTACACACAGTAATATTTTTGGATTTGCCTATTTTTTTTGAAATGTGGCTTCGAAGTTGATTGATAATATGTGCAAGATTCAGCGTGTCTTCAATATCTAGTAACATTGAAAACGAACGGTAACCTTCCGCATTAGAGACTAATGAGATCATATACTCAAACGATTTGATTTCACCGCGAAAAATGTTGTTTCTTTTCAGTATACTCAAAGATGCTGTTCCTTTCGCATTGCTAAAACTTGTTGCTGGTCTCATCAGAGTTTCATATTCAGTTGCTTCCATTGCTATTCCTCATGATCATGTAATACTGCAAACCAATTTTGATTTTTGACTAATCTAACTGCATTCATTTTTTTTCGACTCGATGGTTTCTGTTTTGGCACGATTTCTCCAGCCTCAAGCTTTACGTCAAGGTGCGGGAGCGTCACTCTGAATTCAGAATCACTTGAAACATTGTAAATTATAAGAGGAGTAACCATTGGTATGGATTTTTCCCATACCTCGTCTTCCGCATATTTTACAGAGAAATATGGTGCTGGACGTTGCTTGAAGCGAACCACGAATTTAGCGTGAGGGTATTTATGGATCGCATTCATGAGTTCGATTTGTTTTTTTGTTCGTACGGTGTGATCTTCAGGAAAGAATTTTAGTGCTTCATATAGATTTCCTTTGTTTTTTTGAGTATCACCAGATGTCTTCCATTTTATAGTAAGTCTTTGGAGTGATTTGTCGATCGGTGTTTGACGAATATGTCTTGTTATGATCTCAAAGTTGTCATGTTCAAGAATAATGTTCCTGGCAATAAGCATGTTATTAATTGAATCGTATTGAGAGCGATTAAGTTTGAATTGTGCTGCGGCCAGTACTTTGAATTGGTCTTTGCGCGTATTTAATTCAATGACGTTATCGTAAGTGGTTTGTTGGTTTTCAGAGCAAATAATGTAGCCGACATATCGATGGAGGGCGTTTAGGGCTCGGTGGGGCAGTGTGGAAAAGCCATAGATATCGTGTATGGACTCACTCAGCTTCCGAGGTTGAGGGTTGTAGTCGAGGTCGGACAGATCAATTATGGTTTCCCCGTTTTCATCTTCGGTAACCTGTAGCGGTTTAATGTAATAAAGTTGATGTTGGTGAACGGGGTCAAAAGGTGGTTTTACTTTGTTGTAGCCGGATCGATGAGGTTGTAATGCAGGCTGCTGGAAAAACACGGGTTGATTTAATAAGGAGTTTTTTAATTCATGGGAGAGTCGCTTGATCTCAGAGAGGAGGCCGAGTAGTTCGCGATCGTTTGAGTCGGACATGGGTTCCCTCCTAAGTGATTGATGTTAATAATGTATCATGAAATGAGGGGATAATGCCATTTTTTATACGTAACATACTAACCCCTCTATTTAACCAATCCCTTTCCTTTCAGACCTTTTCGGCCTCGTTTTCCTCGATACCACCACGCCCAGTTTTTTCTTTTGTCTCTTTATCTTTTTTTTCTTTTTTCGTACGAAGAGCCAGAGCGTTAATAGGAAGTCATAGCATCGAGGCCAGATCTTTGGTGTTCAGGTAGAGTGTTTGTGTTAGGTAATATGAAGGGATGCAAGGAAGGTGGATTTAATTTAATATGTTCCGTATAAAAATTGTTTGCTATTCTTAGTGATTAGAGAACTTTCGATAATCACTAATCGTAATCCAATAAATGCACCCGGGTTAATTAAATATGTCTATAAAAATGGTTTCATATCAATTATTTGACTAAATATTGTTGATATTTTGATTGAAGATGTCGCATACTCGATTCTAATAGGGAAAATATTTAGTGTAAGCGTCTGGCAAACCACACCTTGAGGATGTTTTTTGATCTATCGCATCTTTGTGATGCTTTAGAGATGCAAGCTGACCATTATGTCTCTAAAGTGTTGTTAAGACAGAGAGCTACGGATGGTTTACGCTCCCAGGATGGGAGCTCTGTCTTTCTTCAGGGCGATCAATGAGCCGCATGGAAGCGGTGGAGAGTCTCTTAAGGCGTTAACGTCACATTCCAAGGCAGCAAGTCATCGATGTCTGCATCTGTTTTCCGCTTTGGCAGTTCTTTAAACAATGTCACAAGGTAGTCGTAAGCGATTAAGCCATTGGCTTTAGCGGTTTCGATCATGCTGTAGAGCATCGCGCTGGCCTCGGCACCGTTTTCCGTATTTGGTAAGCGTACGGCAAACCACACCTTGTTTCTATCTTAGAGCTTAATATTCCAAGGCAGCAGGTCTTCTAGGCTGTCCTCTGTATTGCGCTTCGGAAGTTCTTCAAACAATGTCACTAGATATT